>CAZWLS010000307.1:0-5165 GCA_964634415.1 uncultured Roseivirgaceae bacterium
CTTTTTCCACATCCCATTTTATCCCACATATAAGTAGCATATCCTGATTCAACAAAAGTTTTCCTAATATCGCCATGCCAACTTCGTTCTACGGCATTAGTCTTACCCGAGCCGTGAAGGATCAAAACAATGCCCTTTGGCTCTTGATCTTTTGGAAGATTTAGAAGCCCATTCAGCGTTACCCCTTCGAACTCAAATTCGAAGATTTGTCGTTCACTCTGAGCTTTAGAATAAAATCCTATGAAATATAGGATTGAGATAAGAATACATTTTTTCATTAGTCAAATTTTTGAGTTTTTGTAATATTTGAAACAAATCAAATAGATAGCTTGCGGAGAACATATTTCCTTTGCGTTCGTTTACAGTTCACTTTCAATTCACTTTAATAAATGACTCAAACTGAGCAAAAACTTATCATTGATTATAAAGATCAGCTAGCGAAAAAACTTCAGATCGAAGGTGAATGGAAGCAGCGCAATTTTATCCACTTGATTGAATTAATTGAGAAAGAGTCGGGTATCAAAATCAGCCTGTCGACGATCAAACGAATCTGGGCTTTGAACTTGACAAATCTTCCTCATCCATCAACTTTAAATGCATTGGTTTCTGTATTAGGCTATGAAGATTGGCTTGCTTTTAAAGCGGCTCAATTGAATGGGATGGATGGTAATGCAAACAGATCAGTCAGTATAAATTGGTTTTTACTTGCATTCTTGGGACTAGCTTCGGTTGTTTCAATTTATGCCATAGGTAATCGAGAAAGCAAGACAGTTCCGGCAATTCCGGCAATTCCTGCAATTAAGGTAGACGGAACGGTTCTGGAAGTTGGGGAAACTCCAGTAATTAAGGTAGATGGAACGGTTCTGGCAGTTCCGAAAATTCCAAATACGAACGAGTCTGATTATGATGTTTCTACTGTTTCGGCTGATAGTTCTTCATCAAAAAAGCGCGAAGCAATGCCTCCAAGCAGTAAGTAGACCTACAGACAAATCATTTTCCCGATCTGTCTTACCATCCTCATTCTATTCAAGACTTGTTCATTAAGTAACCTCTACTCGCTTTACAGTGATATCGTGTGTTAGGAATCATTGTAAAGCGAGTATTAGAATTCATTCATATCATTCATCTTTTAAGCACTCCACAGGATTTACTCTAGTAGCCTTAATTACTTGATATGAAATGGTTGCTAGTGTTATTAATAATGCAGCTAGAATTGGTAAAATGATGTTGAGCATCGAAATATCAACTCTATATTGAAAAGCATTTAACCACTCATTCATCAAATAGAACATGACTGGTAAGGAAACGATTGAGGCAATAATTACAAGAGTCAGAAAGTCGTTACTGATCATGTGCCATATATTCGCTTGTGAAGCTCCTAGGATTTTGCGTACCCCAATTTCCTTTAATTTGGTCTCGATGGTAAAACCAACAAGTCCGATAAGTCCCAAACAACTTATTAAAATGGCAATAAAAGCAAATACCTTAATAAGGTTCGCCGAGATCTTTTCTTTTATGTATTGTCTTTCAAATAGCTCATCTACAAAATTGTATTGAACACTTATTGCTGACTCATATTGAGCGAATGTTTCTTCAATGTGATTGAGACTTTCCTGAATGTTATTGGAAGATATTTTAGCACTAAGACCTCTGAAATTTTCCTGATATATAAAAAGCATAGGTTCAATTTCATTATGCAGTGATTCAAAATGAAAATCTTCTACTACACCAATTATTCGGCCTTGGGTAATTCCGTATTTTATTTTCTCATTTAAAACGTCATTGGCATTTTGGTATCCCAATGCTTTGGATGCAGCTTCATTAATAATGTAATGGCTAGAAACAACAGTATCCCAATCAAGCACAGTGAGCATATTGTCTCTGAAGTTCTCTCCTGCGACAAGTTCAATCTCATAAGTATCCATAAAATCAGGATCTACTGATATAACTGATAATCGAAAATCTACATTCACTAGTGAATCACCTCTAAAATGTCGAGCACCCCAATAGTCATCAAGTTTTCCTGTGGGTATCCGAGAAGAATAGGAAGCATTAAGGATATTAGGATTACTCAATAGATCATTTTTAAACATTTCTTTGTTAAACTCCCTTGGTAAGTTCATTCGAACTACATTATTGCGATTATACCCTGGGTCTGATTTCCTAATAAACCGAAGCTGATTTTCAATAATTACAATGGAAAAAATGAGTCCGATCGTAACACAATATTGAAAGGTGACAAGTATTGATCTGAATTTCCACCGATCACTAAATTTTTGCTCTCCTTTGAGTGCACTTATTAGACTTATTTTAGAAAGAAAGAGTGCTGGATATAATCCTGCAATAATGCTTACGATGATAAGCACGAGTAAAAGCAGAAGAAACAATCCAGGATCATCAAGCAGATTAAATACTAGATTAATCTCCAGGTACTTATTCATTTGTGGAATTGTGAAATAGACGAGAGATAAGCAAAATGGAATAGAGATGAAGGTGATTAGCATAGACTCTATCAAAAATTGCTTTACAAGTGCTGTTTTATAAGCGCCAACGACTTTTCTCACACCAACTTCCTTCATTCTTCTAGAATAATGAGAGGTTGAAATATTCATATAATTAATACAAGCAATGAGTAAAAGCAATACACCAATGACTCCAAAAATTTGAAGTAGCCTTAAAGGAGTATTGCGCTCCACTTCTCCATTCAGATTAGACTTCGTATGGATATCAGTGACAGGTTGGAGGTAGAAATCATAATAATCTCTTGCCATTGTACCATCATCAAAAGTGCCTATGTATTTATCCCAGAATTGATCATTTATTTGATCCTCTAACTCTTGGATATTGGTGTTTTTCGAGACTTTTATGTAGGTAAGCCAATTATAATTACCGCCTATTCGATTCATAGCATCCTCATTAAAGTCTAGTTCCAAGAATCTAACAGGAGCGAGATAATCAAAGTGAAAGTGCTGTTGATCAGGCATATCTTCGATTACTGCAGTAACTTTAAAAGGAGCTTTAGTTTTTTGACTAGCTAATTCAATACTGCTTCCTATTATGTTTTTATCCTCCCAATCATTTCCGAAAATTTTCATTGCTGTAGATTCAGTAAGAACAATTGAGTAAAGATCAGGAAACACATTTTCATTATTTCCAATAATGAAATTGAAAGAAAAAATGTTAAAAAAGTCTTTGCTAGTAAATACTACCTGTTCTTTAGGGAAGGTCTTTTCTTCATAAGTTAAATCTGGGAATGACGACATGTAAATTCTAGCTGAGTTTTCTATGTTACTGTAGTCTTCCTTAAGCCGATCTGCATGACCAGCAGATGCAAGAGCCCAGTGTCTGCTTAGTTCACCACTTGCAGCATAGTTTTTTACTGTCACACGATAAAGTTGATCGACATCTTCAAAGTGTTTGTCAAAATTGAGATCATATCGTATGGTAAGAGTGATCAATAAAAACGCAGCTAATCCTGTAGATAATCCTATGATATTGATTACTGTCCCAGACTTGTATTTCCAGAGATTACGGATTCCGATTTTTAAGTAGTTTCTAAACATAGTCATATCCATTTCCATAAAGTTTTAAGTTTATTAACCTCATAATTCGCATGATCTGCGAGTAGCTATATAAGGCATTTTCATTTTGAATTTTTTCGATACTGAAGCAATTCTACAAATTCAAAAATTGGTGGGAGTTTCAATTTTATAGTTGAAACCTATTCAATAAGTTGGAAATGTGTCTTTTAAAAAATTGACACTAGTCTTTGATATTAAGCTCACTTGGTAAAATACCAAGTTGCTTTTTAACAGCACGATGAAAGGAAGATTTTGAGTTGAATCCTGCGTCCATTGCAATACTTAGTAATGTGAACCTTGCATTATTGGGGTCTTTCAGAAGCTCTTTGACTTCATTCACCCGATATTCGTTCACAAAATCATTAAATCGCTTATTCTCTATTTCCTTGAGACTTCTTGAAATAAGATAAGATTTAATTCCTAAATGTTTAGCGATACCATGCAATGAAAGCTCTTGATCCTTGTATAACTTTTCATTTAGCATAGCCTCTTTTAAGGCATCCGAAATGTCTTTAAGCTTTGCTAAGTCTATTGGAGTAGAATTTGTTTTAATGGCAAGTTCACGATCGTTTCGTCTGGAATATCCTTCCAGACCAATCCAATAAGTCAAAACGGCAATGCCGATGAAAAAGGGATAGTAGTAAAATCTTGTGAAGTAGAAATACGAACCATCATTTATCGATTTATAGATAATTAAATCAGATAGAAGAATAAATAAGACAATTGAAAAGTAAATCAAAAAAGATGTGATGATTCGTTTAATCCAAATAAGTTTAGCAGGATCAATTTCAAAATTTGCAGTTAGACCACTTAGTTGTTTGTTTGACTTGTAAGCATAAAAGATGATAAGACTACTAGCCACGATATATATGGTTGAATTATTCATCCAAATCACATAACCATGGTACCCCAACCAAGAAAGACTTTCTCGTGTGCCATCCCAGTATAAATTTTGAAGTCTCACATAAACACTGCATATAATTTGAATCACTACAGGAAGAAAATGTATCCAGTCTTTCTTTTTAAACGTGAAATTATGCTGAGTCTGTGCCCGAATGTAGAAGTAAAGAATTGCCCCATAGATCCAACTAATATCTATCATGAGGTAATACCAAGTGTCGTAATAGCCTAAACCAAACAACCTCATTATTTGAATTGTGAGACGATACGAGAATAAAAAAAGGATAATAGAGAGTATACGATTTGCTAGTTTGTTTTGGGAGGTCGATTTAAATAGTATGAGTCCGTAAATCAGTCCTTGGATAGAGCCAATAGCTAAGAGAAGAATGATAAGAATTTTTACTATTTCCATATTCTAATTTACCTATTGTTGTAGCATTTGATATTACGTATTGAAGTTATATCGCTCGTGGTTTGGTTAGTTGATTCTATTGCTTTTAAAACCTCCGGTTACAGATTCCGAGAACCTTCAGAATGCAACCAGAGCTTTTGTGATATGTATGTATGAGGATCATGCAGCTACTAGCGATGCCGACTTAGCTATAATAAGCTTGAGCCAAGCCGAAGTAATAGGTAAGTATACCTATGGTATTAAAAAAACCATGTACCATGACATTGAACCAT
>CAZWLS010000308.1:0-5140 GCA_964634415.1 uncultured Roseivirgaceae bacterium
GTCCTTGTGATAAGGTGTATTCAGAGTTAGTTAATGTTGTTGTTGCTAGTTCTCCTAGCGACCAAGATAGATTATACGTATTGCTCGACAGAGATCCTCCTGCAGAACCAACCAACGACTGGGCTGATAATAAATGAGATACAAAGGCGAACAAAACAACAACCCCAAGGCGGATGGTGGTGCGTTTCATTTTGGTAGTATTTTAAAACAATTTACAAATGATTGATCATTACTCAAATACCTATTTTGTGGTATTTGAGCAGGAAATGATTATTCCAAATAACTAATTGATAAGTTATTAATCATTCAATTTGAGTGGTTAATTGCTCTAGAATACGTTAGAGTGGCCTGAAATTAAGGCGTTCATTAAAAATAAAAGGACATCCACTGCCCCAAGTTGATCACTCCTAGTAAGATGAAAGCAATGCCGGGGATGACATTTACAATTGTTCTATTTGTAGCGACAGATTGAAATCGACTTCCTACTTTGATAATGATTATCAGTAATGTAATCTCCCCGAAGAAAACCCCTAGTATATAGCTCCAATAGTTGATGCCAACCAAATCAATCAGCCCTTGCAACTGAAGATAAGTAGTAACACCTAACCAAAATGGCATAGCAAGAGGATTTAATGCACCAAGTATTACCCCTTTCATAAAACCAACTTTCTGATCGTCTTTGATCTCGACTTCTACGTTTGCCGGTTTGGTCTTAAGAGAAACAATTCCTAACACAATTAATACCAAGGCAGCTATCAAATAAAAGTAATTGGTGATCTCTATTTGCTCTGAAAGAAAGGTTTGAATCTTAACCGCAAGGCCGGCGTACATGGTGTCAAGAATAGCAGCTCCAATCGATAGAAAGATGGCACTCTTCGCTCGCCTTTTAAGCGATAACTGCATTACTGTAATATTAATTGTAGCCGGTGGAATTGTACCTAAAAGACTAATTCCAAAGGAAATCAGAAAAACTTGAACGATCATAAACTAGGATGCACTTTCATGATTATCATAAAACTAAATGATTCTTAAAGATTTAGGCAGTTAATTCGATAGGATAAGCCACATAAAGCAGAAGATTATTCGCATTTTCCAAAAATATTATCATCTGATAAATAAATGTAAAAACCCGTAGTTTTATATAGGTATTTTATCTATATCTTTATAAGTATAAATCACACCATCACTCGCACCATAATGAAGCTTCTAATCGCCACTATTGCTTTATTACTTTTTATTCCTGCTCAAGCAAAAGATGCTGCTACTATTAAAGGCATTATTAAAGACCAAGAGACAGGTGAAGCTATTCCATTTGCTCATGTCTTGATTGGAGACATCATTAACGTCTCAAATATCGATGGAGAGTTTATTATCAGTGCTGCAAACTTTGAAGAAGAAGGAGCTAAACTTAAAGTATCCTACATGGGGTATGAAAACTACTCCACTCCCCTTTCCGATATTGAGCCATACCATACGGTTTTGCTCAAGCCATCAATAACACAGCTTATGGACGTGTCGGTATTTTCCGGACCTTCTATCATGCGAAATGTTTTTGAACGGTTTCATCTAAACTATGAGATGGAAAGGCAACACATGGTTGGCTACTATCAAGAATCCATGTCTGATTGGGAAAAAACCTACTATGTAGCTGAAGGGATAATGGATATTTATACTCCAAGCAATCTGGATAAAAACACATACCCATTGGTAAATCCATTGAGAACACGGAAAAAAGTATTTGAAAAAATCGATGTAATCGATGAAGTATTAGGTGGGAATGCAAGTGACATGGCACAATCTTCGATCTGGCGGAAACAGTCTTTCCTCAGTATTAAGAATAGAAAAAATTACGACTATTTCTATGCAGGAGCAACATCCATAGATGATCAGGATGTACTCATTGTAGAGTTTGAACCTAATGGTAGCAAAGGAAATACGACAGGTAAGCTTTTCATTGACGAAGAGACGTTTGCTCTTATCAAAATTGAGTACGATCCAATCATTGATAACTATTCATTCTGGGAGTCTGTATCCTGGACAGAAGAGTATAAGCAACAAGATGGGGTCTTTAAATTAGTAAGTGTCAAGTTTGAAGGGACAAGTACTAACCATACTTATAACTACCATGCGCTTTTGGTGATCAACGAATCTAACGTTATCGAAGAGATGCCATCTGATATTTCTATGATGAACATCTATGATTCTTTCTTTGATATGGCCCAAGAAGATTTCACCGATTCCTTTTGGACGGGTTTCAATTTTATGAAACTGGACAACACCGTCTCAAGACTACTTGATACAGATTCTAAATTTTAAGATTCAGCGATTTAGTTTGAATTGAGCCCCTTAAAAACCAAGCTAGCAGTAGCCGGATTGGTTGCTAGCGGGATGTTGTGCACATCGCATATTCGAAGTAACATTTGAACGTCAGGTTCATGGGGATGCTTATCTAACGGATCTCTGAAGAATACAACTGCATCTATTTTCTTCTCGGCAGCCAAGGCAGCTATCTGGGCATCTCCACCCAAAGGACCGGACAATAAGCGCTTTACATTTAACCCTGCCTTTTCAATATGCAATCCTGTAGTTCCTGTTGATGTTAAGTTAGCCTTGGCAAGCATCTTATTGTGATCTAATAAGAATTGAACCATTTCAGCTTTTTTACCATCGTGAGCAATTATTGCTATTTCCATTAGAAAGTTATGCTCTCAATTTATTGATGAGTTCGATCGTACCTTTCACTAGCTCCTTAAGCCCATCAAAATCTTTGGTTTGAAGTACTTCTTTAGATATTAGTTGCGATCCCATACCTACACATGTTACCCCAGCATCAAACCATCCCTTCAAGTTTTCCTCTGTAGGAGATACTCCTCCGGTTGGCATAATATTCGTCCATGGGCATGGGCCTTTGATGGCTTTGATAAATCCTGGTCCGTAGGTTCCTCCTGGAAACAACTTAACAAGCTCACATCCTAATTCTTCTGCTCTAGCAATTTCTGTAAGTGTACCGCAGCCTGGAGACCATAGCACTTTCTTTCTATTACAAACTAAAGCGATATCCTCTCTAAGAACAGGAGTTACTACAAAATTGGCACCAATCTGCATGTATAATGAAGCTGCAGCGGCATCTGTTACTGAACCTACCCCGAGAATCATATTGGGTAGTTCTTGCTCAGCAAACTTATTAAGCTCATTAAATACCTCATGTGCATAATCACCTCTATTTGTGAACTCTAAAATGCGTGCACCTCCATCATAACATGCCCTCAGCACCTGCTTGCTCAGCTCCACATCCTTATTGTAAAAAAGTGGAACCATACCTGTACGTTCCATTTCCTGAAATACTTGAATTCTTGAAAATCTTGCCATGTGTTTATTTGTTTAATCCGCCGGGTAATTAGGCCAGCTTGGGGTCATAGGATTTTAAATTAAAAAGGGAGAAGATCAAGTTGGAATTTGACTGTTTTTGAAAACGACCTCCTCCCCCAGTTTCTTTATCGGGCCACTCTACCGGAGGCATCACCTCCCATCAACTTCTCTACTTCAGCTACAGTCACCAGGTTCGCATCTCCTTTTATGGTGTGTTTCAAACAAGATGCTGCTACTGCAAAATCTAAGGCGTTTTGATCATCTTCAGGATACTTTAAAAGGCCGTAAATCAATCCACCCATAAATGAATCTCCACCACCCACTCGATCTACGATATCTGTGATTTGATATTGGCGCGTTTCGAATAACTTACTTCCATCATAAAGTACTCCAGCCCATGTGTTGTGTGAAGCGGATATAGATCCCCGAAGGGTTGTAATTACCTTCTTTGCGCGAGGAAATTTCTGCATCATCTGTTGGCATACGGATAGGAAGGCTTCTGCCTTTACATTGTGTCCCTCTGTTTGCACAGAAATACCTTCAGGCTTTATTCCAAAATGCATTTCTGCGTCTTCTTCATTACCAAGAACAATATCGCAATAAGAAGTCAGCTCAGTCATGATTTCTTCGCGCTTAGCTGCGTCGCAATATTTCCACAGTTTAGCTCGATAGTTAAGATCAGTAGAAATAGTAATACCTTTTTCAGAGGCCACTTTGAGTGCCTCAAGGCACGCGTCCGCGGCCCCCTGAGAAATAGCTGGTGTTATGCCTGTCCAATGAAACCAAGTGGCACCTTCAAAGACCTTGTTCCAATCTACCATTCCTTCTTCTATCTCTGCCATAGCTGAGTGCGCTCGGTCGTATACTACTTTACTCCCTCTGCTTACAGCTCCTGTTTCCAAAAAGTATATTCCAAGTCTATCACCACCGAAGATGATGTTCTGAGTACTAACTCCCCGCTTCCTCATTTCCATCAACGCACATTCTCCAATGTCATTTTTTGGAAGTCTCGTAACAAAATCAACCGGGACACCATAGTTGGCAAGTGATACGGCTACATTGGACTCACCTCCTCCATAGACTACATCAAAATTATTTGCTTGCGAAAATCTCAGAAAACCTTGAGGTGCGAGCCTCAACATGATTTCTCCAAAGGTTACGACCTTGCTACTCATATCGGGTAAAGTTTAGTTATTTATTCTGTGTAATTTATACACAGAAAGAAAATTATGCAAGTATCCAATGAAGAATTTTGGGTTTAATTTTTGAGACTGAAGAGTGTAGGGCCACCCTTCACTCCAGCTTTCTTTTCGTTTGTATCGACAAGTAAATCCATCTGAAGTATCTTCTTTCTGAAGTTTCTTCGATCCAGATTTTCACCTAAGATATTTTCGTAAAGCTCTTGTAGCTCTGTCAATGTAAACCTATCGGGTAGTAATTCGCCAAAAACGAGATTTTCCCGGAGATTATCTTTCAGCTTATCCATTGCATCCTTTAAGAGCTTATCATGATCAAAACCCAGACTTGGAACGTCATCGATTTCATACCATTTAATATCCGAAATGTAATTCTTAGGAATTACCGGGTAGTTTTCAGGTTTTACTAATGCATAATATGAGACTGAAACCACGCGTTTGATCGGGTGTCGACTCACATTACTATAGCAAGCAACTTGTTCCAGAGATATTTTCTTTATTCCTGTAAGATTGTCTAATACTTCTTCTACCGATTCAGGAAGAGTTTTTCCTTCATTCATAGCACCACCAGGTAG
>CAZWLS010000309.1:0-5103 GCA_964634415.1 uncultured Roseivirgaceae bacterium
TCAGAGTGTTGGGAAAATATAAAAGCAAGGAGTTTAGAAAAGAAATTCGAAGGTGTCAACCTTGTAGAACCAACTGCTTTCGAATGGGGCAGTGAAGGCTTCGTATACGATCCTTCAGGAGTCCTGTGGCACATTGGAGAATTTAATGATTAAGCCTATACTATTTCAATTAGTTTTCCATCAAATTCCACCTTATCACCGGCCCTTAATTTCTTTCTTCTTTGCAATTCAACCTTGTCGTTGACTTTTACCATACCCTCATCAATAAATTGCTTGGCCT
This sequence comes from uncultured Roseivirgaceae bacterium, assembly GCA_964634415.1. Classification (GTDB taxonomy): domain Bacteria; phylum Bacteroidota; class Bacteroidia; order Cytophagales; family Cyclobacteriaceae; genus Ekhidna. Next base: position 281 of record CAZWLS010000309.1, read on the forward strand.
CCCCTCCTGATCCAACTAACTGCATGATTTTAAGCAATTTATTGAGTTCAATAAATTCGTAATCCTGTAATTCGAATGTCTCCATAGTGTAAAATTAATTCAACTATTTCAAGATTAATTCTTAAAAATAGAAACATATCAAATAATATTGCCGTATGATTAATTCTTAAAAGTAGAAAGTAATGAAAGGATATCTTGGAGAATTTGAAGAACTTGTCTTGCTTACCATAGCTAATTTGGCTAATGATGCTTATGGTGTAGCAATACTCAATGACATCTCTGAAAGAGCAAACAGAAAGTTGAGCATAGGTGCACTTCACTCAACACTTACACGTCTTGAAGAAAAAGGATACATCTCTTCATATCTAGGAGAACCAACCAACGAACGTGGTGGAAGAAGAAAACGCTTCTTCGAATTAACAGATAGTGCGGTAACTGAACTTAATAACATGAAAGCATTAAGGGATCAGCTTTGGGCAGGATCAAAAATTAATCTTTCCTTAAAATGAACGATTCGCGCACACCCCCTATGCTAGCACAGCGTCTTTTAAAATGGTTCGCAGGAAGAGCGGATTTAGAAGACATACAAGGCGATATGGATGAAGTATTTCTTATCAACATTTCGAATGACGGCCATTTTAAAGCATCACTAAAATATTGGCGTCAAACCTTCTCATTACTCTTCTCTTATGGACTAAAAAAGCGGAAATCAAAAGCCGCATACTCTTCATACTACTCAAATAATATTATGGCTATGTTCAAAAACTACTTCAAAATAGCTCTCAGAAGCTTTTATAAGCATAAACTTTTTACTTCATTAAATATCATCGGACTGGCTTTAGGAATGTCAATCAGTCTATTAGCACTAACCATGGCAGTAGCCATTTATCGCTCAGATAATTTGAATCCAAATAAGGATCGTATCTATCAGATAAATACTTATTTAACATCCGATGACCACTCAAACGCACTAGGATCAACATTCTATGCTACGGGAGCATATCTTAAAGATCAATATCCTTTCATGGAAGAGGTAGTCCGAATTCAATCTGAATTTAGGCCTACAATAAATCACTTTGGTAACCTAATGAACTTCAGAGGGTACTATGCTGATTCTCCTTTCCTTGATGTATTTGATTTCGAAATGATCAAAGGAAATCAGAGTACCGCTTTGGTAGATCCTTTTAGTATTGTGTTGACAGAGTCAGTTGCTGAAACCTTATTCAAAGATGTAGATCCAATTGGAAAAATTTTAGAAACAGAAACCGGAGATTTTACCGTCACGGGTGTAATGAAAGACCCCAAGCAAACACATCTATTTTTTGAAATCCTCACCTCCTATGCTACTCTCGAGACATTAGCAGAGAATGTTGACCTCTCTAATGACTGGATCAATTTCCGAAATAACTATGTATATGTAATGCTAAAGAAAGATGCGAAAGAAGAATCTTTAAGGAAAGCATTGGATCAAACATCAGAAAGAGCAGGAGAATTTCATCCAGATAAGCTAATAGAGCTTGAGTATATTGACCTTGCGAATGTCGTTCCTCGATGGAATATCAGCAATGCTCTCGGAATTGGATGGGATCAACCAAGTATCATGTTTTTCCTCTTTATTGGAAGCTTAGTTCTCATTCCGGCAGTATTTAATTATATCAATCTTTCAATTGCACGAGCGCTGAAGCGAGCAAAAGAAATTGGGGTTAGAAAAGTTGTTGGAGCAGAAAAATTTCAAATTAAGGCTCAATTTATTATCGAAACTATTCTGCTGACATTCTTAGCACTCATTGTTTCAATAGTGATTTTTCAGCCAATGAAAGTAGAATTTTTGGACCTGGTTTATGCTTCAAAAGTTCTAAATACTTCAATGGGCCTTAGTCAAACATTAGTATTTATATTATTTGCAATATTAATAGGGATTATCGCTGGTATTTTTCCGGCTAAATTTTTCTCTAGGCTTAATCCAATACACACAATAAAAGGTGATATCAACAATGGAAAGGTGAATGTTTCAGGGTTCAAAAAGGGCCTATTCGTTTTTCAGTTTTTTGTATCACTAGTATTTGTAATTGGAGTAGCAACTATTGCCAGACAATATTCTTATGCCTTAAATGCCAATCATGGATTTCAATCCGAAAATGTGCTTACTGTACCGTTTAATAGCATTGATAAACAAATTGCACTTAATGAATTAGGAAATCATCCCGATGTTCAATCCATTACGGCTACTTCCAATCTTCCTGGCGTTGTAGTGTCTTCAATGGCAGAAGTAACTCCCAATGATGTCGACACTATGAATGTAAATGAAGTTTTCGTGGGGGTCGACTTTGTCAAAAATATGAAACTGAATTTGACCTGGGGAGATAGTAAGAGCATTGAAAACTCGAATCAGAGTGAAGAAATGGTTCTTGTTAATCAACAATTCTTGCGGGCATCTGCTGTATTCAATATTCAAGCAGACTCATTATCATTTACACTGTCAGATGGAACCAAATGTCGAATAGTTGGAATAATGGAGGATGTGAACTACGAACCAATGACAGAAATAATCGATCCATTGTTAATCAGATATTCACTTGAAAATAGCAAATATGCGCTACTGAATGTCACCTCTACCAATATCAAAAAAACCCTCAACGAGCTGGATGATATCTGGTCAGGAATCGATCAAAAAACACGATTTGAGTCTAGTTTTCTTGATGATGAAATTGAAGATGAATATTACTTCGTATCAGTTCAAATCAAATTTTTCACCTACCTAAGTACATTGGCGATCACCATCTCTTGCCTTGGATTACTTGGAATGGTTTCATACAATACGGAAAATAGAACCAAAGAAATAGCAGTTCGAAAAATAATGGGTGCATCGAATCAGAACCTATACTATCTACTAACAAAAGACTTTATCAGGCTGATAATGATTTCGGCACTCATAGCCATCCCGTTCTCCTATGTGTTTTACGATAAGCTATTTCTCCATTTTCTAATAAGATATGGTTTGGGACTTGGCGTTTGGGAAGTTTTGATAAGCATCATATTCCTTTTTCTCGTTGGCTTTATTTCTATCTATTGGCAGACTTCAAAAGTGGCGCGTGCCAATCCTGCGGGTAATTTGAGATATGAATAGAGCATTTTAGGTCTGCGTATCTTAGCCAAATGCCAAATGATTATTTCCAATTCAAGCAATTCAAAGTAAATCAAGCATCTGTCGGAATGAAGGTCACTACCGATGGATGTCTTTTCGGAGCATGGATTGCTGATGAAATAAATAGCAAAGAATCTGAGCCACAACATATATTGGACATAGGAGCAGGTACAGGTCTACTATCTTTAATGATCGCACAAAACACACTCAGCTCAAGGATAGATTCTGTTGAGAGTAATCCTGTGGCATTTCTCAAGTCCCAAGAGAATTTCACATCTTCTCCATGGGCAAATCGGCTATCGTGTGAGCATACAAAAGTCCAAGATTACAGTTCGGATTTATACGATGTAATAGTATCAAATCCTCCATTCTTTAAGGAAAGCGAGAAAGGGCAAAATCCAAACAAAAATCAAGCAGTTCATGCGACAGACTTGGATTCCCAAACTTTACTAAATCATGTAATGAGATTGCTTTCTTCTGATGGTATCTTTTATCTACTCTATCCTGAAAGAGAGATGAATGATTTTATAGCACTTGCAAGAGAACACAATCTACATCTGGACAAACTTGTCAAGGTTAAAAATCAGATAGCCGGTAAAGTTTTTAGATACATGGCTGCATTTAAACTCACTAATGCTAGATCAAAAAAAACAGATATCGTAATTAGAGAAAATAGTGGACAGTATACAGCTGAATTTTGGTCACTGATTAAAGAATTCTATTTAGAGTATAATGCTCCCAAAGCCAATTGATTAGATTTTGGCAATCAATCTCATCTTAACAATATCTTATTTCATCATGTAATAATTCAATTTTATCGAAGTGCCTATACGAATGCCGAGGGTTTATCATTTAAGAAATCGTCTAATAACAAAATCAAAATGATATGACAAAAAATTGGCTCTTTATTCCCCTTACGGCAATGGTCCTAGCCTGCAGCGATAGTGATTATGAAAGCGAGTTACCAGTAGTAACCGATCAAGATGCTATACTAGCGCAGTTCCAAGGTAGGATTGATTTGACAGATCTACCAAATTACGCAGACCAAGATATACCAGCATACATTTCTAAAGATAATACTGAGGATAACCCTATCACAAACCAGGGTGCTGTATTAGGACGTGTTCTTTTTTATGACAAGAATCTTTCAAGTGACAATTCTGTTTCTTGCGCAAGTTGTCATCAACAAGCATTTGCATTTAGCGATGGTGCGATTGCATCTCAAGGAGTAAATGGAACCACCGGAAGACACTCCATGCGATTGATCAATGCCAGATTTTCTGATGAAGAAAATTTCTTTTGGGATGAACGTGCAGGTACACTTGAACAACAAACGACACAACCTATTCAAGATCATATCGAAATGGGTTTTAGCGGCAATGAAGGTGATGAAGACATTACAGCATTATGCGAGAAACTAGAATCGCTTGATTACTATAACGAACTATTCACATTTGTCTATGGTGATGCACAGATCACTGAAGAGCGTATGCAGAATGCATTGAGTCAATTTATCAGAAGCATCCAATCTTTTGATTCTAAATATGATCAGGGGCGAGTACTTGTTGGTAGCAATAATGCCAATTTCTCAAACTTTACTGACGAAGAAAATATTGGGAAATCACTTTACATGGAGCGAGCTGATATCTGACTTCACCCGCCAAGTTATCAAGAAGAA
>CAZWLS010000310.1:0-5100 GCA_964634415.1 uncultured Roseivirgaceae bacterium
ATCTCAAAAACAAGAATTAATAATTACTAATATTTTTAGTAATTTTAATTAATGGATTATATCAAAGGGAAAGGTGCTCAAATCAATGTTTCTAATAAGTTTTCTAAGTATCACACAACAACATCTGATTTTGATGGACTAGATGAAGAATTAATTGATTCAAAACCTCAAATCGAGGTTTTTAAGGAAACCCCTAAAAAGATTATTTCCACGAATAATAGTCCTGACGTCGGGATGTATGCTTCTATGAATCCTTATCAAGGCTGTGAACACGGATGCATCTATTGTTATGCAAGAAATTCTCATGAATACTGGGGTTTTAGTGCCGGCATTGATTTCGAAACTAAGATTATAGTAAAGCCAGAAGCGCCTTCACTATTAGAAAATGAATTTCTTAAATCATCATATAAACCTAGAGTGATTATGTTGAGCGGAAATACAGATTGTTATCAGCCGCTGGAAAGGAAATATCAAATCACAAGAAACCTACTTAAGGTATTTAATAAGTATCAAAATCCTGTAGGTATTATCACGAAAAATGCCCTTGTTGTTCGTGATCTTGATTTACTCAAAGAGTTAGCTTCCAACAAACTTGTGCAGGTAATTTTTTCTATTACCTCAATGGATGAAAAATTAAGACAAAAATTAGAGCCTCGAACTGCCAGTGCCATCAAAAAGCTCAAGGCCATGGAAACTTTAGCTAATGAAGGAATACCAGTTGGGGTAATGAATGCTCCTCTGATACCTGGGCTTAATCATCATGAGATACCAACCATTTTAAAGAATTCTGCTAACTCAGGGGCTGACTTTGCGAGTTACACTGTCGTGAGATTAAATGGTCAGATATCCAAAATATTTAAAGACTGGCTATTGAAGAATTTTCCAGATCGATCTATGAAGGTATGGAATCAAATACAAGAGTTGCACGGAGGGAACGTGAATGATTCAAATTTTGGTAGGAGAATGAGAGGAGAAGGTAAGATTGCTGAGGTGATTAAGAATCTATTTGAGGTGAGTAAGCGGAAGTATTTCGAGGGGCGTGCATTTCAACCTTTAAGCACCAATCATTTTAGAAAGGGTGGTAACTACAGTTTGTTCTAATAAAAAAACCCTAACAAGAATTTGTTAGGGCCTCTCTTCATACTTATCTAGAATCTAGATTAAGGTTATTCAATTTAGTCGGAAAGATGCGAACTCATAAACCATGCACTACCAGCCAACGCAATATCCTTTAAAAACATTGACGAACTTACAGGATCTTGATTTAAAAAACCAGATAAATGAATCAAAACAGCAAATAATGTCAGCATCAAGCCCAATAGTTGTGTTGCGAGCTTTGCCTTTTTGCCTATTATGATTGCAACAGCTGCAAGAATTAATGCCAATCCAGTTAAATAAACGAAGAAAATCGGGGCTGGTAAAATATCTGGAACCATTCCGGTCATATTGTCTGCTCCCATCAAATGGAATACACCAAACATTGCCATAGGGCCGGCATACATGAGTTTGCCTAGATATCCTAATCTTTTCATAAGGTTGGGTTAAAGGTTGAAATACAAAGTGTTAATCTCCTTTAAGATACATTTTTCAAGTCTTAATAGCAAAATGAAGTAGCGGTAGAACTAATTAATAACACGTTCTATAAGACTATTAAGCGCTTCCAGATAATTAGTATCATCCAGATAAAACCAAACATCGGATTCAAGAGATATTGAGTTCTCCTTCTTTTTCTTTTGTGGAGCTAAGGATTCAAAGTCTAATGAGTATAAATGTGCAAGCAATTTGCGACTTTGAGCCCAATCAAAAGAGATAGTGTCATTGCAAATAATTGTACGATCAGAAAATGACCATGTCAGTTTATATTCTTTTTGACCTAAACAACATATAACACTTAGCGGGGCTTCTATTTTTGATTCTTCTAATATTGCTTGCAACAATTCTTGAAATAGAAAATTGGCTCTCTCTACGTCAGTGGGGAAGCCAAGTGATTCGGAATTAAGCGATACATGAATGTATGTATCACTATCTGGATCATTACTAAAATTACTTTGACTCAATTCAATTAAGTCCGGCTTCCATCGAAGACTAATAGTGCCTTTCCAAGTCAGATCATCATTGTTTGTAAATCCTTCTGCAATTAATTCAGACTCAGAGACACTTTCTCTATTAAGATAGGAGAGATCAATCGCTACTTCCATAGAATCAGCATCCTCTTCGATTTCCAATCGCATTACAGCTGCATATGCAAATGGTGCCGGTAGCTGTTGTTGCTGGTATGAAATGATTAAGTTCATAACGAATCTTCTAAAACTTTTTGGGTTTTTAATCTATCCAACTTTCCCGCGGGCGTTTTGAATATTTCACGATCAAAGAATATTTCTTTAGGAATATGGTACCTTCTGAGGTTACTAAAGTCAAGTACTTGTTCGGAGCCGCTGGAGACGAGAACAACTTTTCTGCTCAAAGAACTATCAGGTAAGGAGCAAATGATAAAGTCATCATTCATTTGATCATTGAGAGCTAGTTCAATTTCTTCCGGATTGACTTTAATACCGCCTGTATTGATAATAAAGTCTTTTCTTCCTATCCACTTAAATGCGTTTGGATTTACTATTTCAACAATGTCATTTGTCTTCAACCATTTACCATCAGTAATTGAACCGTGTATCTCTAATGTGTCATCTTGATCGATTCTTACAATCGTATCTCCTGTAGTAGTAAATACATCTTCTGATAATGATCTCAAAGCAATATGTGACACAGTTTCAGTCATTCCAAAGGTGGAATAAATAGCTGCCGATGTTTTAACAGTCTTTGAATCTATAGGAGCCCCACCAATCAAAATTTTACCAAATTGATCAATTTGTGAGTGTGATAATGCTTTGAACTGGAGTGGTACCATTGAAACTAAATCAAATGAATTAGCACCGATTATTGAAATTATGTTAGATGTGGGTTCGATAATGTGCAAATCGTGTTCTGCTATTAGAGCACGATATACAACCATTGCTCCACCAATATGCGACGGGTCAAGACACAGTAATGAGCTTTTAACAGTATTATCAGGATCAATAAAATCTAGAGTTGCCTTCGTGCTGATTTCTATCTTCTCCCTACTAATCTCTATTTTCTTGGGTCTACCAGTAGAGCCTGAACTATGGTGTATAAATGATTTCGCATTTGAAAACCACTTACGAATAATGTTTAACACTATATTTTCGTGCTCGTTATATCTTTCTGTTGGAAGACTATCTTTTAGAATTTCTTCTAACTTTAGGACGAAATTATTTGATCTAATAATCACAACGCTTGGAAAACGAAGAGGTAATAGTACATCGGTTAATTAACAAAGATAAGCGGGCTTTTGAACTCGTATTCAACCAGTATTATAATGTAATGGTTTTATATGCTGCCAGATTTATGGATACAAGGGAAGAGGCCGAAGAAATTGCCCAAGATGTCTTCGTTAAGTTCTGGGAAAAATGTGACACTCTTTCCGAAGACTCATCCATAAAAAGTTACCTCTACCGATCTGTTCACAATTCATGTTTAAATAGCATAAAGCATGAAAAGGTAAAAGACGGATATAGACAGCATATGATTCATTTCATGGAATCAACCTACCAAAATGAATATGACGAGAGTGACCCGGATTTCTTACGTAATAGGATAATAGTTGAGATTGATAAGCTGCCTCCTAGATGTGCAGAAATTTTTAAGCTTAGCCGATTTGAAGGGCTTAAGTATCAGGAAATAGCGGAGCATTTAGAAATCTCCGTTAAAACCGTAGAAGTACAGATGGGTAAAGCGTTAAAGGTGTTACGAGAAAGTCTTCAGGATCTAAAAAACCTGAGAGATGCGAGCTAAATTAATCATAGCTTTCTGTTGTTCAGTATACCTTGGATTTGGTCAAAATCAAAAGAATGACTTGATAAACGGAACGTTTGAAAACGTTCCTCTTAGTGTGATTTTTGATAGCCTCAGTGCCCAAACAAACTATTACTTTAGTTATAATTCAGACTTGCTTCCCAAAGGCAGTCTGTTCTCTATTACTGCTGAAAATACTCCAATAGATAAGTTTTTATATGGTTTATTGATTGGAACAGGATTGAAGTATTCGTTTTACAAAGATCAAATCATATTAAATTATCAACCAGTAGCTCAAGTTGAAAAAAAGAAGAATTTCTTTTCAATATCTGGGACCGTGTATGATGAGGGCGGAAAACCATTAAATAACGTCAATGTTTTTTTAGACGGGACTACCATTGGTATCAGTAGTGATATAGATGGTAATTATAAACTGGAGTTTATACCTGGAGGTTTTTATAACATTGTTTTTTCACATGTTGGATACGAAAATGCTGTTTATCAAATTTCTGAATCGAACGGAGGGGCTAGGATTCAAAATCATAAAATGACTCTTGATTTAGAACAGCTCGAAGAGGTGGAAGTGATATCAAATCGTATCAGTCGGTCTGAGGATATGTGGCAACAGCACTATTCAGTTTTTAGAAAGGAAATACTTGGTCAATCTAAAAATGCTCAGGAATCTGTCATTGAAAATCCGGAAGCGATAGACTTTACCTTTGACGATGATCAAAATGTACTGCATGCTTTTTTAAAAGAACCTTTACAAATCCGAAATGATGCTAGCGGATATCGAATAAGCTACTTCCTTGAGTCGTTTAAAAAAGAAGAAACTGATCTACGCTTCAGAGGCAAAATAAGATTTCGAAATATCACGCCAGTAAATGGAGGAGAGAGACGAAAATGGAAGAAAAACCGAAAGAAGAGTTATTATGGTTCTTACAATCATTTTAAAAAATCACTGTTAAATGGGGAGTTGAAGAAAGAAGGTTTTAGAATTTATAAAGTAAAGAATCTGAATAAACTTGAAGTTAAAAAAGAGATAGAACTTTCTGAGTCTGATATATTGGTGTTCAAAGGAGACCATTATGAACTTGACTTTAAAAATTATCTGGCAATCGAGTATCGCAAAGAGCAAGAAAGTGAAGTTTTTTTGGAAAGTGATGGATTCATTAGACCAATCAATTCTGAATATGTTGGTCCTGCCGGATTTCTAGTTAAAGAGCCAGGCAA
>CAZWLS010000311.1:0-5097 GCA_964634415.1 uncultured Roseivirgaceae bacterium
CACATGTAGACCAGTCCTTTAAATCAAGATTCAAGGAAAATAGAGGTAAGGATCAAATCATGCAAAGAACAATGCTTGGTGCACATAGAGATGACTTTGAGTTTTTACTTGATGGAGAGCTCATAAAAAAGTTTGGATCACAAGGTCAACAAAAGACCTTCATTATAGCATTGAAACTGGCATTAAATGATTTTCTACGTGAGCAAACCGGAATGAAGCCTCTTTTATTGCTGGATGATATTTTTGATAAACTCGATGATTCCAGAATCCAACTATTGGTATCTCTTCTGCTAAATAATGAGCGATTTCAGCAGATATTTATTACCGATGCAAGAAAAGATCGCAGTAAAGAGCTATTCAAGAACGAGAAAGCGATCAACTTTATAGATCTTTGATACAGCAATGAGCGAAGATCCAATTAAAAGTTTCCGAAACGCATTTCAAGGGTTCCTTAAGGAGGAAAACTTAGAAAATACTTACAAGCAAAAGCAAGTCATTGCTGATTGGGAACGTATTATGGGTAAGACCATTTCTTCAAGGACAACTCAAGTCTATTTTAGCAAAAAAATACTCTTCGTAAAGCTTTCCTCAGCTCCTCTTAAAAATGAAATGCAAAACTCCAAATCACAAATCATTGATTTAATTGAGAAGGAAATCGGGAAAGGTGAGATTGAGGATGTGAGGTTTTTATAATTTTTTTATGGAATCTGTATGGCTATTTCATCTCAATGAAAAAAGCCATGAAACATCTTATACAAACCCTCTTCTTCCTATCGCTAGGATTCGCAGTAGGACAAGACGCCAGAGAACTTAATCTTAATACTGAAATCAAAGACGTCACAGTTTTTATTCAAGGTGCGGAGATAACCAGAACAGGAACAACAAGAATCCCAAAAGGTGAGTCTATTATAAAAGCAACTGGTCTTTCACCTTACATTAACTCCAAAAGCATCACAGCAAAGGCAACTGGAGATTTCATCATTCTTTCAGTCAATCATAAGCTCAATTATCTTGAGTCTCTTAAAAATGACAAAAGAATTGATAGCCTAGAGCAGATAGTAGATGTACTTGATCTAAAAATTTCCAGAATTAGAATCAAACAAGAGGTTTTAAATGAACGGTTGAATCTGCTTCACTCAAACGATGATTTTGGAGGAAATGCTGGGGTCTCGCTAGAAAATCTTAAGGGCGCTGTCGAGTATTTTGAAAAAGAAGTAACCGAGATAAAATCAAGTTCATTAGACAATCAGCTTCAGATCAAAAAACTGGAGGTAGAGAAAGTGCAAGTCCTAAATGAAATAAACGTCAATAGAAGCAGAAAAACACTACCTACTTCTGAGGTATACATTAGAGTAAAAGCTGAAAGTGCTACCACAGGCAAGTTCAAAATTTCTTATCCAGTTGAAAATGCTGGCTGGTTTCCCAAATATGATATTCGTGTCAAAAGCATAGAAAAACCAATGCTTTTAGAGTATAAGGCGGATGTTTATCAAAACACGGGTATAGATTGGAATAATGTGAAACTACAGCTATCTACTGCAGACCCGAATCAAAGTGGAGTACTTCCTAATTTAAAGACATGGTTTTTGAATTTCGAGAGAAACACTCGTTATCAGAAGCGTGATTATAGCAACATTTCATCTTTAACGTACGATGAAAATGAGTATCGTTCAATCACAGGACAAATCACAGATGATACAGGAGAGCCACTTCCTGGTGTAAACGTGGTGATAAAAGGGACAACAACAGGGACAACAACAGACTTAGATGGAAATTATAAAATCTTAGTCTCTGGAGACGATAATATTGTATTCTCATACGTGGGATTTGATTCTCAAGAAATGAAAGTTGGCAATAGATCAACCATTGATGTTGCATTAGGAGGCGTCACCGAATTGCAAGAGGTAGTAATAACAGGATATGGAGGTGGAGTGTCAAGGAGTAGCAGCTATAGAGCTCCAAAGCCGAAAGCAGAAGTTATAACCACACGAGTCGTGCAAAAAACTACTTCGTTTGTATTTGAAGTTGAGCTCCCCTATTCCATCAAGTCTACTGGTCAACGATTGACGGTAGATCTAAAGAAGCACGACCTGGATGCCAATTATAAGTATTACAGCATCCCCAAAATAGATACTGATGCATTTTTGATTGCTGAGTTGACAGACTGGAATCAATATAATTTATTGGAAGGCGAAGCTAATCTTTTCTTCGAAGGCACTTTTGTTGGGCAGACAATATTAAATCCTGATGCATTTGGAGATACTTTAGACATCTCATTAGGAAGAGATAAGAGCATAGCAATTAGCAGAGAACCTCTTGAAGAGTTTGCAAAGCGCAAATTAATTGGGGGTAATAAAGTAGAACGTAGAGCGTATCAGATCAAAGTAATGAATCAGAAGAATCACCCAGTGAATTTGACTGTTTTTGATCAAATCCCAATTCCGGTTATTAACTCAATATCTGTTTCACTAGAAGAAAAAAGTGGAGGTGATCTTAACGAAGAAACGGGTGAAATAAGTTGGAAAATGAATTTGAAACCAAAGGAGATTCAAGATAAAAAGCTTGCCTATCAGGTTAAATATCCGAAATATGAACGGGTTGAATTAGACTAGCAATGTTTGGGAAAGTAGGTGCGCTGCTTTCCCTTTCAATAACGTTTCAACTTTTTCAGACCTACTGCCTTACGTCGCTTATTTACGTTTTCTGGATCTTCTATAGGATGAAGCTCTAGATTTCCATTTACTAATCTTGACTGAGTTCCATAAAGTTGATTTTGCCCCTCTTCCACTAGCATTCGATCTTTCATAGTAGCCATATAAGAAGCATCGGAATCATTCATTTTGACTGACTTTTCGAGTAGCGGAAAATAGTCTTTTCTAACCTTAGCATTTTGAGAATGCTGTATTACCAAAAACAATGTCTGATTAGCCAAGTCCCCAATTTCTGATTTCCCTAACCAACCATAGTTATCGACAATACCTCTAACATATTCCAATGCAATCGAGTCAAATTCAACAATCTTCCTATCAAGCTCAACTTTTTCATCGGAATCAATACCAAACTCGTTTATTGTTGGCATTACTTGCCTCCTCAATTTGATACTTTCAATATTAATTTGCTCCAGTCTTGACTTTATTTTATTGAAGTCTTGAGCGGTTGAATTGAACGCCTGAATTATAAAGAGAAATACTATGAATCTCATTTAGTAAATGGAATTCTCCACATCATGTAATAATCAAACGCCGTTGAATTTTTTCTGTTGGTTTTACCAAAACCTGGAATATCAAAAGTTTGTAGTTCGCCTTCACCATTTATTTTTCTAAGAAATTGCCAACGCATAGTGAAGCCCATATAAAAATTGGACACTATTTTCCCTCTAATATTAAAGGCCACTTCCATCCATCTTGCATTTAAGGAATTATTTTCAAAAAGGTATGCTTGTTCACCAAACCCTTGGTCTGCAGTATACGATAAGCGATCTTCAAAATTTGCCCTGGCATATCTAAGCCCTAATGAAAGTACATTACCACTGGATTTATCTTTCGTAAAGTTTCGGTCAAAACCTATTCGGTAATAGCTGCCTTTATTTTCATAGTCAAATGTTTCCCCTCGATTATGCTCTTCAATACCAAAGTCTACTACAAAGTTGTACTTATGAATGGCGACAGCTGCCTGCACTTCATGTGTTGATAAATCATTCTTACTAAATGTCCGAATACTACGGATTGCGCTTACACCTATTTTTATCTCAAATGGGCGGAAATCCACAGGCTCTTTATCCTCTGATGGAGGGGCCGGCTGTCCAACAAGGATCAGACTTAAAGTCAATGTCAATATGCTAAAAGTAGATTTCCACATTGGTGTCTAATAGTCTATTGGTTACATTTCCTACAACTACAGTAGAATCAAAAGATTGACTCACGGTATCAATACCAACGAATGTTAATGAAGGGTCGCAAGCTTCATCAAAAATTGAAAAAGATGTTTCATAGCTCAATTCCACAAAATGGCTAGAGGTATCAGAATCGAATTGTAATCTGGTTCGCTCAGTTAATGGATTTAGAGGGAAAAGAATGAACGTGGAATCTGACACGATGGTAGTATCTGTACCAGAAATGGTAGTGTCTGCTAAGAAACGAAAGTTATACGGCGATCCTTCAATTGTGAAGGTGAAGCCAACTGTCTTCGGTTGCTGTGTTTCTAAATCAAAAAACCGCACTATGACAAAGTCAGTATTATCATCTGTGCCACAGTTTTCAATCTCTTGACAACTAAAGACTGCCAGTCCAAAAAATATGATAAAGAATTTTTTCACCGGGCGCAAAATTAAAGCTTAAAGGTTTGTAAATGATGTAACGCTCAGATTTCCATTAGCTTTGCAATTGTCTAGCTTATTTGAAACAAAATAAGATCGCTGAGCTTTAATTAAGATCATGAAAACGAAGGGTTTAAAGAAAACAAAAGTCAACATAGTCACTCTTGGGTGCTCCAAAAATCTAGTAGATTCTGAAGTGATGTTGACACAATTGAGGGGAAACAATATTGATGCCACGCATGAATCAACAAAAGATGATGCAAATGTGGTGGTAGTAAATACCTGTGGTTTTATTGATAACGCAAAGCAAGAATCCATTGATACTATTCTCAGGTATGTGGATGCCAAGCAAGAAGGCTTGGTGGAAAAGGTTTATGTATCTGGTTGCTTATCTCAACGGTACAAGGAAGAGTTGAAAGACGAAATTCCTGATGTTGATGCTTGGTTTGGGACAGGAGATTTGCCAGCTCTTCTAAAAAAATTCAAAGCAGACTATAAAAAAGAATTGCTTGGTGAACGTATTACCACCACAAACAAGCACTATGCCTATTTGAAGATTGCAGAAGGCTGTGATCGCCCATGTAGTTTTTGTGCAATTCCGCTAATGCGAGGCAAGCATGTCTCGAAACCTATGGAGCAAGTTATTGCTGAAGCTCAGTCGCTGGTTAAGAACGGAACAAAAGAGATTTTACTTATCGCGCAAGACTCTACTTATTATGGCTTAGACCTTTATAAGAAGCGAAACTTAGCGGAGTTAATGGATCGCTTAGCCGATGTTGAAG
>CAZWLS010000312.1:0-5043 GCA_964634415.1 uncultured Roseivirgaceae bacterium
TCCCCCAAATGGCAGTAATAACCTTCATGTCTGACTTTGGTACTAAAGACCACTACGTGGCATCAGTCAGAGCGGCTATTCTGTCAAAGTCGCCGAGTCAGCTTATTGCGGACATTACACATGATATTAGACCCTATGATATCGCTCATGCTGCCAATGTGCTAAAGCATGTTTATAAAGAGTTTCCAGAGAAGACTGTACACTTGGTAGCTGTAGATAGCATGGCTGATCGATGCGATCTTATTGGTGTAGAGCTCGATGGGCACTACTTTGTTGGGTTTGATTCAGGTATTTTCAGTTTACTCAATGGAAAGCAGCCTACTCAAATTGTAAAACTGGAACATTCAAATTGCACATTCCCCGCAAAGAATGTTTTAGCAAAGATTGCGCTTGAGCTCGCAGAAGGTAAGGGTCTCTCCAGTCTGGGTAATCCAATGCAAGAAATAAAGGTCTTGTTTGCGCGTCAACTTAAAGTGACTAAGCGAGAGATTGCAGGGAATGTAGTAGCTGTGGATCATTTTGGAAACCTGATTACAAATATTAGCAAATCAGAGTTTGAAAAAATCAAAGAGATCAATGGGGCCCAAGTAAGGCATACTATTCGATTTGGAAGAGAGGAATTTGATGACTTTCACTTGTATTTTAGTGATGTAGAATCTGGGGATATTTTTGTTCTTTTCAATTCCTCAGGCAATCTTCAAATAGGCATAAACAAAGGAAATGCTTCAGAATTGTTAGGCCTCTCTGTAGACTCCCCTGTACTTATAGAATTTGCAAATAGTTAGACTATGTTAATACGAATAGTTAGAATGGATTTTGACCCAAATAAGGTAGGTGATTTTTTAGCCTTATTCGAAACTGTGAAGGACAAGATTGCAAAATTTCCTGGGTGTAAGCACCTAGAATTAAAGAAGGATGCACAATTGGATCACGTCTACTACACATTTAGCAAATGGGAGGATGAGTCGAATCTTGAGGAATATAGACACTCAGAACTTTTTATAGATACTTGGGCAAAAACGAAAGTTCTTTTCGGAGGAAAGCCAATGGCATTTTCACTGGTCTAAAGTTGATTTGACAGTTTACAGCTTCGTACTCTTCTGGAATGAATAAAAAATCCCTAGCTCGACCAAAAGCTAGGGACACCAAAACCTAAATGATTGAGTCGTTAGTTGACTCTGGACCAGATAGATATTTTTAATCTCTTTTAACAGAACTTAAACCTGCGCTGCTTGAAGACACTCGCGCATCTCCTCGATATCTTACTTTACTAGCACCGGTAGCTGAAGCTTGCAATTCATTATTTACGTAAACTTTTGCAGAAGAAGCGCCAATAGCGTCTATGTCAGCATCGTCTGCTTCAAAATCAAAAGCATCTAATTCAGAAGCCCCAATTAGGTCCACTTCTAAATCTTCACCCGATCCGGTAAGTATTAGTTTAGATGCACCGGCAAGGCTAGCTTCAATGTATTTAGCATTTAGATTTACCCAAATTTTTGAAGCGCCTGCTACTTCTATTGACAGGTCTGCTCCGTCAAAATCATTAATCTCTCCATCGCAAGCACCTACTGCCTTCAAATATTCTATTTCAGGCATACTTATGAATACTTTCACTTTTTCTCGTCGACTATTATACTTCCACCAATTGGCATTTCTTCCATATCGGATTTCTAATTCATCACCGCTTTGGCTCAGAAATACATCTTCTAAATCGTCTTCATCACCTTCCAATCTTACGGAGTATTCATCATCTTGGATGATTTCAAAATCAAACATGGAAATCAACTTCACCTCATCGAAATCTTGAAATTGGTATTCTAGAACTTCACTACCGATAGAGCTTCGGTTTTCACTACGTTTGTTTCTACTTTCCTTACTTTCATCGCAGGTCAAACACATGAGACCATCTTTATCAAATACCCATTGATTGTCACCAAGGTCACTAGAACTGTACTCATGAATCCAAAGCGTGTTTCTAAGAATCTTTCTTAGGTCATAGTCCATGACAAACACTTGGCCATAAGGGATGTAGAAGGTAGCTGATACGTCCTGAAATCTAAATGGAGCATTATCGAAGGTGATTTCTGAATCAAAATAGAAGGTATTGCCGTCTTGCGTTACTACGTAATCCACTGCTTCCCCATTCTCACGAGCGTTACTTCTCGAATATCCCCTCGAATCAAAATCCAACTTTAGGAGATAAGTCGAATCTTCATGCCCACGAATCCTAAGATCCGCACTGTTGTATCTATCCCAGTCTAGTTCATTTAGTTTTAGTTCTGCAATGCCATCATAAACTTCGTAGGTACGCTCTTCTTTATATGTTCCTTCTGCACTGTAATCTTTAATGATAGAAGGTACCGAAATGGCTAGCCCGATCATTCCTAATAACCACAGTCCGAACAAGCTCCATGCTAAGAATGCACTTGCAATCTTTTTCTTTAGAATGATGACCAGTCCTAGCATCAATAGTGCTAATGACGGTATCATGGAAGTTATATATGAAGAGATTATAGCTATAGTGCTCATCGAGCTAAAGAGCTCTTGGGCCGGAAAATCTCCAAAGTGTACCCATGATTCCATTGTGCCCCCTACACCCAACAATACTGCAAGAGCAATGGTAAATGCGATCATCAAAGTAAATCCTAGAAATACGAGAAGTACCCCAACTGCCACTCTTAAAGCTTCCACACCGAATTTCAGAAGTGGTCCTAAAACTTCGCCAAGCGCTTTGAATATCATGGCAATGAGTCGGAAAGGGAACAGTAAGATTTTTACAAATACATTTTCTTCTCCCTCTTTTACATTAAGATTTTTCTTAAGATTTTCCTCAATGTTTGTGATGGTAACAGGCTCACCCTGCATTTGCATCTTCTCGGTTATGGATTTTGCTTCAGGAGTAATTATCCATAAGATTAAATATACCAGTAATCCGGCTCCGCCTAATAGTATTGAGAAAACAAAAAGTACTCTTATTACTACTGGGTCAGTACCAAAGTACGAAGCAATTCCTCCCGATACACCTCCTAATACACGGTCATCAGTACTTCTGAATAGCTTCTTAACTGCTATGTCATCCTCCAGTTTATCGCTCACAGGAATTGCGATCCATAGAACGATGTATGCTAAGAAGATAAAGCCGCTAAGTCCCCAAAAGAAAATGTTGAACAAGAATGCTAGCATGAGAAGACGAATCCATATAGGATCCATTCCAAAGTAGTTTGCTATTCCAGCAGCTACACCTCCGATTACCTTGCGTTTAGCATCACGATATAGTCTTTTTGATTTTTCATATGCACTTTTTGGCTCCTCTTGCTTTTCTTCTTCCTGTTTTTCATCTACTGTGCTTTCATCCTTAGCTTGTTCTGTTTGCTCAGCAGGTTCTGTTTCAATCGTTGCTTCGAAATCCTTTGTAGTACCCATTGTAGCAATCAGATCGTTGACGTCTTCCTGATTGATGATTTGCTTTCCTTCATCTAGCTTGGAGAGAAATATTTCGGCGATTCGTCCTTCTATATCTGCAATTATTTCCTTGCTATCTTCAAAAGAGGAAAAGTACTTATTGACTGAGTCTAAATAGCTCTTCAGTTTATCGTACCCATCTTCCTCGATGTGAAATATGATACCGCCAATGTTGATACTTATATT
This sequence comes from uncultured Roseivirgaceae bacterium, assembly GCA_964634415.1. GTDB lineage: Bacteria > Bacteroidota > Bacteroidia > Cytophagales > Cyclobacteriaceae > Ekhidna. The sequence continues at coordinate 3,649 of CAZWLS010000312.1, forward strand.
CTTTTTCATTTGTGTGTCTTTTTGTTGAGGTCACATTGATTAAGCCAAATGCCCAATCAAGCTTTCTTCTTCGTATTTTTATTCGCGATGATTTTTTTGGTGGAGCTTACTAGCTCGGTCCAGGTTTGATCCAGACCGTTAAGAAAATCAGCTCCATCTTGTGTTAGCGTATAATATTTTCTTGGCGGTCCAGATTTAGACTCTACCCATTTGTAATCGACAAGACCTGCTTTTCGTAGTCTTGTCAAAAGAGGATACAGCGTTCCTTCTACGACCATGATTTTTGCAGAGGTTAATTCCTCTAACATATTGGATGCGTAGACCTCGCCACGGGAGATTATATGTAGAATACAAAACTCCAAAATACCCTTTCTCATCTGAACTTGTGTGTTTTCAATATTCATATGTCTTTCTATGTTTTTTGAAGGCCATATGGAATTCGCATGTATTTCATGCGCATTTCATTGTCGCTCTCATTTTGGGTCAAACTTTTCATTTATGTATGGATAGGTTTCGGTGGTGTATACGTAAAGGTACTTGGCATGGCCAAGTACTTTGTTAAAAAAATTCGTTTCAATACAATATTCTTTAAATAATCATATCAATAATTCAAATAATTATAATATCTAAGCGTATATAATAAGTAGCCATGTCGTCTTTATGGCACTATTTAACGAATATGTGGTGCTACAATCAGCACTCAATAGCTAAATTGCTGAGGATTTATTCTCTATGAAATATTTACTAGCGGGCATACTAATTTGTGGGTTATATAGTTGGTCGTTTGCTCAAAGCGAATCATCTTCGAGAGATAATACTCCAAAGTATAGTAATGAGTTTATGAACATTGGAGTAAGCGCTCGTTCATTTGGAATGGGGTTCACGGCCGTCTCATTCGTTGATGACGTGACATCAGGGTTTTGGAATCCTGCTGGACTAAATAAGTTAGATTCTGATCATCAGCTTGCCCTAATGCATTCATCCTATTTTGGTGGCCTGGCTAATTATGATTACGCGGCTTTTGCTACGTCGGTAGATGAAAATAGCAAGATCGCAATATCAGTTATTCGATTTGCAGTTGATGATATTCCTGACACTCGCTTTTTGGTAGATGTAAATGGTTCTATCAACTATGATAATATTCAATTTTTCTCATCCGCTGACTATGGCTTTTTAGTATCCTATGCGCGAAAGCTTCCAATCTTCGGAGGAGTAGATGCTGGCGGAAATCTTAAAGTTATTCATCGTACGGTAGGTAGTTTTTCAAAAGCTTGGGGTTTTGGGTTTGATTTCGGGGTCCAAAAAGAGATTAACAATTGGAAGATTGGTGCAGTTGCAAGAGACATGCTTGGGACTTTTAATGCCTGGTCGCATAACACTGCTGAGGTCGAAGAG
>CAZWLS010000313.1:0-5030 GCA_964634415.1 uncultured Roseivirgaceae bacterium
CCCTCTCTCAAAGAAACTTCGGGTTTCCAACCGAGCAATTCATATGCCTTAGAGGTATCTGCAAGCAAATTACACTCATCAAATTTATTCTTTGGAAAGGCATTTATCTTTTTTGGGATCGCATCATTTAATATTTCCTCCATCAAAGTAATAACCTCCTCAGCATTGTAAGCCATATTGACTCCCAGATTTAGTTCCAATGGTTCTCGACTATCATATTGCCCCATGGCAAGCATACCAGATACTATGTCATCTACATAGATATAGTCACGCTTAAATTTTCTATTTCCCAACTTTATCGGTTCATTCGATGAGTAGGAAAGTAATGCTTTCATGATCAATTTAGAATCAATTTCTTTTGGCCCATAAGCTCTAAATATTCTAGCCAATTTTAGCGAAACGTCTTGCTTTCGAGCAAGCTCTATGCATTTGTTTCGTTGCGCCAACTTCAACCTTCCTCTCAATGTTGAAGGAGATATCCGTGTTTTTTCGTTAACCGTCTGATAATCTCCCTTGGTCTCATAAATAGCAGCGCTACATGCATGCACAAATGCCTGAATCTTAAGACCATTTGCTTGAAACGAAGAAAATAGATTGATCAATTGCTTTTCTGCTACGGAAATTTGTACTCGAAGATCTTCTTCATTTGTGAGTTGACTATGTGATGGAATGGCTAAATGAAAAATATAATCTGGCATACAATCTCCCATAAATTCAGCCACTTCCTCCATATTCAACAGATCCACTTCCATTATTTTCACATCGCTATTTAGGTCATTAAACCTCCACTGGTTAGATTCTTTTCTAACCCACCCAAATACTTTGGCATTTTGGTTGGATAGCTCTTGACAAAGATGATATCCTATGAAACCAGAAGCTCCGGTAATAAGCACCTTTTTGCCTTGATAGTTGTATCTATAATTATCCATATACTTAGTTTTGACCATGCGCTTAGGTCAACTCCTCTTCGGTCTAAAAAAAAACCTCATTGAGTTAAATGAAAAACCCATCTACGGTTTTCTTCTCTGGTTTTGCATTAGCATTATCCTATCTGCAATATTCTACGATCCTTTCAATCAACCAATTAGGGGTGATAGGGCCTATTTAATGTACATGTCTCAAGAAGTATATCGTGGAAATGCCATCTACAGCTCTACAACATTTGGTTATACTCCTCTTTCAACATTAGCTGTAGGCTATTTAATGAAGTTTGGAGCATTGTTCGGATTAAATACAATCGCTACTGCAAGAATAGTAGGATTAGCTCTATATGGCTTCATTTCAGGAACCATATTTATATTGTTAGCAAAACTATTCAAGGATAACTTCGCCCCTACTTTAGGCGCTATCCTATTTATTGGCTTTGGTTTTATTCAAATTATTGCTGGTGTCAGCGCTGAACCAAAAATATTTGTTCTGGCATTTACAAATCTTGGAATGATCTTCCTTATCCAAAGGAAGTGGCTGTTAGTTGGACTATTCTTTTCTGCCGCGGCAATGAGTTGGCATGTCGCAGTAATTAGTCTGTTACCATGTCTGATGCTGTTAAAATGGAAAACACCCAATTGTAAGTCAGATTTGTTGAGATTAGCCATTGGAGTAGCAATTCCAACAATACCTGTATTGCTATACTTATGGTATACCAACGACTGGGTATTCTTTTGGGATCAAGCCATCGCAAGAAAAATAGCTGTTGAAGGAAATGAAGTTGGAGAAACGCCATTTAGGTGGCTGATAAAAGCAATATATCCTTACTTCATTACAGAAACTATTCATTTTATTCTTGCCGCTATTGGATTCATTATGATGTCAATTCATATTGTTTCAAATAAAAATTCATCCAAACTTATTGAGGATAAATCTATAGCAATGTTCTTATTGTCGTTTGGTTTAATCTGGGCTGTTTTTAATACAATCGAATTTCAAGGCTCTCCGGACATTATTCCATTACTAGGGCTAATTACAATTTTTGCGACATATGTGTGTGTTGCAATAAAGAGCAGAGTCAACAAAGAGCTAGCAAAGACAATTTTGTTTAGTGTTCTGTTATTCTACAATATTTTTGATGCCGTTAGTTTCAAACTTCCATATTCATATCAAGAGCAAAAGACACTTATTGCAGATATAAAGTATAAATATGGAAATCCATTTGTCATCGGTTTTGAAGAATATTATGTTATCAATGAACAGCCACTTCCTAGTAGGTATATGAGACTTGCATCCTATGAGGATTATTTTTTAATGAAAGAAAATAATTGTGATGAAGCGATCAAAATAGCTCAAAACCATGATTTCTACATCATTGGAAATGGAGCTCTCGCAAGTGAGGATAGGTTAAAGAAATTGGTAAAAAAACTAGTTGGCATGAAACTTACTAGTGAAAAATCTAAATTAGGTAATTGTGCAAGTAGAATCATCTCGGATGCATCAGAAGTGGATAGCTTTCAAATCAATTACAACACGCTTCCATTTGAGGATATAATGTCATGGCAAAGAAATTATCTGATTCTTCAAAATAGAACTTTGGATTAGGCAACCAATTCATTTCAATTTGGTTAATTCATTAGTTTTAACAATGCACAAAAGGTCAATGCGTTTCAAATTATTAGTACTCACCCTACTATTATCTGCTTTGAATTACACTGCAGATTCACAAGAAAAGTTTAAATATGTCAAGCCAGAAACTAAAGGATTCTCTTCTGAAAAATTAGAATCTCTTAAAAATCACCTAGAAGAAAGTGGTTCCTCTTCGATGATTATAATGATTGAAGATGCGATCATATTTGAATGGGGAGACACCAAGAAAAAGCACCTCATCCATTCAATTAGAAAAGCAATGCTTAATTCCTTATATGGGATTGCGATTGCCAATGGTGATATTGATACCACAGCTACTCTCAAGACACTTGGTATTGATGACATTGATCCTTTAAGTGATCAAGAGCTAAAGGCATCTATAGCTGATTTATTAAGATCAAGATCCGGAGTATATCATAATGCTGCAGCTGTAAACAATGCAATGTTGAGAGGTAGACCAGAGAGAAACACATATAAACCTGGAGCATATTACTATTATAACAATTGGGACTATAATGCATTAGGAGCTATTCTAGAACAAGAGACGGGAAGAAATATTTACGAAATGTTCTACGATGAAATTGCAAAACCCCTTGGGATGGATTTTTCAGGGGAGTATGTAACGTTAGAGGTGGGTTCGGAAGATATTGAAATACCCAATACAGATGGATTTTATCAATTTGAGCGCAGCCAATCGAAATACCCGGCATATCATTTTAGAATGTCATCGCAAGATTTAGCCCTATACGGACAGCTATACTTAAATCATGGAGTTTGGAATGGTGAGCAAATAATAAGTAAGGAATGGATTGATGTGAGTACAAAACCATATTCAGTTTATAGTCCCCAGTATGGCAATGCTTACGGCATGCTCTGGCGCGTTCGAGTACCGGGAGAAAACACCAAGAGAAATTCATTCTTCCATACCGGTTTAGGAATTCATATGCTTGGAATATATCCGGACTCCAGGCTTGTGATGGTTCACCGAGTAAACACTGAAGATGATTATAATTATAATGAAGGTGACTTCTATAAGATGATCAGGCTATTATTTAACTCAAGATTAGAATAGCAAAAGCTTCTCATACACCAGAAGACTCGTTTATCCTTCAATATGCTAACTCCTTTTCTATCAAAAAAATAGATAACGGTGTTAATGTAACTTCATCCTAAATCGTACTCAAATTATAAGGCCAATGATTAAGACATGAATAACTAAAGCTTTGTATCAGACGTTTTAGCCTTATGATCGAAATCATTCTTGAATTCTTATTTGGCATTTTCTCTGTAGACTGGAGTAAGTTTAGGAAAAAGAAGCGCGTCTCCACTCCTAAAAACCCTACATGAGATTCAACTCAATAAAATGCTTGGTCTTCACTACTATTTTACTATTAGTATTCGGATGTAATTCAAACATCCATCCAGCTACTGATCAATTTCCTAATGGTCAGCTAGAATATCAAGGTAGGTATATCGAATGCCATACCAATCATCCGGAATTTCCTCAGATTATCGTTACGGAAAAAAGAAAATTTGGCAAATGGAAGTCATTCTATTCGAATGGAAATACGAAAGAAATTCGCTACTATACCGACAATGTTAAAAACTGCCAATCGATAATAACAAAAGAAGGAACCTGGGAATATTACAATGAGGACGGCGTCCTTTATCATACAGAAACTTATCAGAACGATACACTTATATACGCTCAGTTGGATATTCATGAAGACAATACATTAATAGGAAAGACAATCAGGAGAGATTATAAGAAGGATTCTACCATCTTACCAACTGTTAATACTATCATACCAAATGCCAACTTCAGTCGATATTATCATCAACCAATTCCGATTACCAATGATGGCTTTGATCAGATGGAAGCAAATATCCCGTCGTGGTATTCACCCGATAAAGCTACACCCGATTATTACAACCCCTATCGGTTCGTAGAATCAGCACCACCACATTTTAAAGAACCATCATCAGAGGATTATGTAGGTCTGCTTTTATATATAGGGGAAAATATCAACAGTCGTTTTATTCCTAAAGACTATTCTGAAACCATTCAAACGAAGCTGAATAAAACACTTGAGAAAGACCAAAATTATTGCTTCAAAATGAAGATACGATTATCTCAAAATGCTGGATATTCCATCAACAAAATAGGAGCATTTTTCTCTTCCAAAGCCGTGACTTTTAACAACTCGGTTTCCCGTAATTCAGCAAGCATTTCATTCACTAAACCTTTAAACAACAAAGATCAGTGGGAACAATTATGCAGTGCTTACAAAGCTGACGGAACAGAAAAATTTATAACCATTGGCAGATTCTGTGAAAGAGAAAATCTTGAAAAAACCCATGAAGAATACAGATATAAAAGTGCATTAAACATTAACGAATCTGCCAATTACGATAATGATTTCTGTGACGCGAATCTTGTAAACACTATAACG
>CAZWLS010000314.1:0-5028 GCA_964634415.1 uncultured Roseivirgaceae bacterium
GGAAGTGAGCTAACATTGAGAAGCATGAAGATTTCAGGACCATACAGTGAGAATAATTTTTCACCTGCTTTTATCTTCTTCGAATCAGCCCATTCAGGCAATGAGCGTGTCGCTTCTATATATTCATCCAGAACAGCAGAAAGTTGATCACCCAATGATTCAAACATACCCTTTTGAAAAGATTTGTTTCTGAAGAGCATCATCATCACCTCATTTACATTCTTTTCATCACCTGAGGAAATAATTTTATTGACTGTAGTATCAGCTATAGGATCTGTCTGCTTTCTGAATGAGTCAAGCAAATCCTCAGTGATCGCCTCGATGGCAAATGAGTGATTCATTCCGTTAGGTTTGGTAGGTTAAGAGATGTAATGTAACACCTTTCCCTGATTGATCGGAAATGATTGATTAAGAAATTTAGGAGAGTATTTTTAGCTATCTAAATAGCGCTTATCACCTCTTTCAGGCCTTGATATGTCCAAGGTTTGTCAACGAATCGGTCGATTAAGTTTTGCTCAATAGCTTCACTTACTTCACCTTCTGCTGCATACCCTGAAATCATTACTTTCTTTGGCGCAGCTGTTGTATTCATTTCTTCTAGTTCTCTAAGAAACTCTACACCAGACATAATAGGCATTCTTTGATCGGTGAATACGTATTCTACGTCGTGGCTTTTTAAATATTCAAGTGCTTCTTCCGGATAAGTGGTTGTAAAGACTTCAAAATCTTTTTTGAACATCTCCTTGAATAAAAGGAGGTTGATTTCTTCGTCATCTAGGTAAATTACTGCCGGTCTGTTTTCGCTCATTCTCATTCCCTTATTTCATGCTCTGGTTGATTTTTCAAATTTAATTCAATAATGAATTAGTAGGAAGAGGGTGATAAAACGATTTCGACGAATCATGCTCTACTGCTCAGCAAAAGATCCTTCAGGTTCTGATATGACCATGGTTTGCTCACAAAGCTATCGATCAACTTCGTTTCAAGGGCCTCATCCACTTCACCTTCCTGGGTAAATCCAGAAATAATAACCTTCATAGAATCATCAGACACCCCGAGTTCTTTTAGCTCTTTAAGGTATTCAACACCTGTCATTACAGGCATAAGCTGATCAGTCAATATATAATCCAAGTCATGTGACTTCACATAGTCTATGGCATCATTTGGAGATGTGGTAGTGAAAATATCAAAATCCTTTTTGAACATTTCTCTAAAAAGGATCAGGTTGATCTCTTCGTCATCTAAGTAAATAAGCGATGGCTTTATTTCACTCATATTTAGCTTGCTATAGGTAGTTTAATAATAAATTCTGTTCCTTCATTCAAGTGGGAATTCACTGCAATAGTTCCTCCATGTCGTTCTATAATTCCATATGTTATTGAAAGTCCCAGACCGGTTCCCGCACCTACTTTTTTCGTAGTAAAAAATGGATCAAATATCTTCTGCATATCAGATTCAGACATTCCTATGCCATTATCTGATATTTTCACTTCCGCACGTTTACCATCAAAAGATGTTTCGATGTCTATCTTTCCATCTTTACCTTTTGGTGCCACAGCATCGATCGAATTACTGATGATATTAAGAAAAGCTTGGCTTAGCTGCCCTTTATATCCATCAATCTCCATGTGCTGCTCTGTTAAGTTCTTATTAATACTAATCGCATCTTTATGCCTACTATTAAGCAGTAGTAAAGCGACATCCATATCAGCATGCAAATCAATCTTCGTTTTCTGCTCAGTTTCTGATCTTGAGAAGGTTCTCAATCCCTTTACAATCTCAGTGGTTCGTTCTGCTCCTACTTTTATACTATTAATCATCTGATCAATAATCCCCTGAGCCTCATCATAGCCAACCTCTTCTCGTTCCTTTACCAACTTCTCTATGGCCTGCTTCATATTCTTATCGTCTTTCTTGATTTCGGTAACGTGTGAAATTACAGGACGAATTTCCGTGAATTTGTCGCTAAGGACATGAATACCTGAGTAAACAAAGTTGATTGCGTTATTGATTTCATGAGCAATTCCTGCGGTTAATGTACCAAGAGATGCCATTTTTTCGGATTGCACCAGTTGAGACTGAGTGTCTTGTAGTTCTGCTAAGAGGCTAGCAAGATCTTCTTTTTGCTCAGCAAGCTTTTTAGCAGCTTTGTTTCGGGCTCGATAAGCTGTGAAGATTAAAAAGGAGAATCCGACAAGTACTACCAGGAATAATATTAAAAACACTAATGCACTTTGTTGGGAATTGACCACATTGGACATTTCATCCAACCGCTCTTCCCTCTTTGCAATTTCCTCATTCTGCTCTGCTATTTGTTTTGATTGCTCAGACAGAATCCTATTCCCCTCCTCCATGTTTTCTTTTTGCTCATCGATTTCCTCACCCAATACTTGCAGTTCATTCTCTCGTTCATCCAAGGTTGCTGTAAGGTCTATCAACCGCTTTTCTGATTCAGCAAACTCCTCGCGAAGACTGTCCAAAATACCAGTTTGCTGATCAATCTGAGCTTGTTTCCGGTCAATCTCATCATTTCGCTCGCGTATAAGTACCTGCTGCTGACGCATGATTCCTAATGCCGCTGCTACATTCAAATTCATCGAATCGAATTGAACTTTTAATGCTTCCGCTCTTAGCTCCATTGCCCTCACTGAATCTCGAACTTGCTTGAAAATTTTTGCAACATCTACTTCAGATCCTCCCAGTGAATTTATTCCAGCTTTTAGCCTTAACCCTTGGTTCGTTACGTTAGCTCGATTTAATTCAAATGTCAATTCTCCAGAATCTTTATCCAAAAAGTTGATCATCACATCACGCTGCTTATCATATCTGTCTGTAATGAGGAGAACACCTTTTCCTCCAATTCTATCTAACAATGTAGGGATAGTTACATTGTATTGATTGGTAACGAAGATTGCATCTACATCCTCCGGTATTAATACATAGCCCGTAAAACTGACCACAGTATTTCTTCCTGCCAAAGTCTTGTTTTGACTGGTAGTGCGAAATTCTTGCTTCAAATCATTATCCGTGGTGATAACATGAATCTTAAATGGTGTCTCCTTTTGAGGCCATTCAATATTCTCTATAAACGTATATGTCATAGATACCATCTCTTTCTGTCGATCAGATTGAGCTTCGGCATATTGACATAACAAAATCGTTATGAGGAAAAATATTATTCTTTCTCTGTAATTCATTACTAAGACTGGTGACTGCACGAAAGATAGCTATTTTCAATGGGTTCGTACAAGCAATTAGATAAGTGGTAGCGCTGGCTAGACGAACAACGTATTTATCAGGAAGTATGTTTTACTAAAAATATTAGTAATTTTAAATCCTGATGAATTCTTTCATTTTACACTTGGATTTAGACACCTTTTTTGTGTCTGTAGAACGGTTAAGAGACCGTCAATTGAAGGGGAAACCTATTTTAATTGGTGGATCAAGCGATCGTGGGGTTGTCGCAGCGTGTAGCTATGAAGCTAGAAAATTTGGGGTTCACTCGGCCATGCCTATGCGCTTAGCAATGCAACTATGTCCCGAAGCCATCATCATAAAAGGCAGCCATGCTGATTACACCAAGTTTTCGATGGAAGTCTCTGAAATCATTAAAGAACGAGTTCCAGTTTTTGAAAAAACGTCAATTGATGAATTTTATGCTGATCTGACTGGAATGGATCGGTTCTTTGGATGCTACAAAATGGCTTCAGAGTTGAGGGATAAAGTAATTCAAGAGACACATCTTCCAATTTCATTCGGATTGTCCATAAATAAAACAGTATCTAAAGTTGCTACTGGTGAAGCTAAACCTAACAATAAGATTTGGGTTCAATCAGGTACTGAAAAATCCTTCCTCGCACCCCTCTCAGTGAAAAAAATTCCAATGATAGGCAGTAAAACACAACAAACTTTAAGGGGATTAGGAGTGCGTAAAGTACACACCTTGCAAGAGATGCCAAAAGATATGCTGATGCAAATCTTCGGAAAGAATGGAGTAGCAATGTGGGAAAAAGCAAATGGAATCGATCATTCTCCAGTGATACCATACTCTGAACGTAAATCCATTTCTACAGAACAGACTTTCAATAAAGACACCACGGATATTACTCGCTTAAAGAATATCATCTTAGCGATGACTGAGCATCTGGCCTATCAACTGCGACAAGAAAGTAAACTAACTGCATGCGTTGCAGTCAAGGTTCGTTATTCAGATTTCAACACATATACACAGCAAATTCGAATCCCATACACATCAGCTGATCACATTCTTATCCCTAGAGTAATTGAACTATTTGAAAAACTCTATGACAGAAGACTTTTAGTAAGACTGGTGGGAGTACGTTTCAGTAGTCTGGTTCATGGAAATTATCAAATCAATTTATTTGAAGATTCTGGTGAGATCATCAATCTGTATCAAGAGATGGATTGGCTTAGACAAAAGCACGGTGATCGTTCCATTGTCAGAGCAAAGGCTTTAGGAGTAAACGCAATTCGTACATTCAATCCATTCAAGGGAGATACAAGAATTTCAAAAACGAAATAACATGTATCTCAATACACACACATATTACAGCTTCAAGTATGGCACGCTATCCGAAGAAGAGTTACTAACTACTGCGCAAGCATGTGGTATAACCGAAATGGCACTGACAGACATCAATTCTACTGCCGGGAGTCTGAATTTTGTACGTTTGGCAACTAAGTTCGATATCCGTCCCATTCTAGGCATAGATTTTCGAAACGGTGCTCAACAAAAGTTTATAGGAATTGCCAAAAGCAATGAAGGGTTTCAAGAACTAAATCGCTATCTCTCAAAGCACCTCCATGAAAAAGAAGATTTTCCAGATCGCGCACCACAGTTTGATCACTCATTCGTCATCTATCCATTCCAGTTATCATTTGATTTTAAACTCCGAGAAAACGAATTCTTAGGAATACGTCCAAGAGATATCATCAAGTTGCCAATGACCAAGTGGAAAAAGTCCATTAGTAAGCTTGTGATTTTACAGACGGCATCATTCAAAGGTG
>CAZWLS010000315.1:0-5015 GCA_964634415.1 uncultured Roseivirgaceae bacterium
TTGGATTTCATGGAGCGTTCCGCTTGGTTCTCTGGAGATAATGAGGGATTCACCATCAAAACAAATTCCCTCCATTCCAGAAGCATTTAATGGCATCCACCAAATTTTGCCGTCAAAGTAATCATCTTTATTGAGGGCTTCAAATATCCAAACGCCACTGTAAGTAAGAACAGCAATTTTCTTCCCATCTTCTGTGGCATCTGCTCCTGTGACTTTCCCTTTAATATCAAAAGCATCCAGGTAAGTGATTTCATTCATTACTGCAGGATCGTTTTGGTCCAATCGGTAAAGTTTCGTGTAGGTATCACTCCTGTTTTTAGAAAGCACATAGATTTTACCATGAGCATAAAAAGCTCCTTCAGCATCGAAATTGAAGTCGCCTATTGGAGCCGGAAACTCTTTCTGATCTGGGTATTCGAAAAATATTTTCTTAAAAACTCTGTTGTTTTTCTGCGTTGGATCGGACTCTCTGATGTAATAAAAAACCATATCTCTTCTACAATTGCAGTTGTTCCCAAAATCTGCAACTATGAGATTCCCTTCGTCATCAGTCATGATATCTTCCCAATCCATACTTACCGCATCCCCTATCAATTGACCAGTGCTGGTCTCATACCTGTATGACTTCACCACTTCCCCATTTCTATTGATAGGAATTACTGATGTTTCATGCCCAGAGTCATTGTGAACCCAATAAACTCCATCATAAAGTCTGCTTTTGATAATTCCCGAAGTTTCTGGATGAACAACAGTATCCAATTGAGCAATAACTTCTAAATCGATTGGTTCCCTTTTCGGAAGTTCAACTGATTTTACCTGGGCAAACAATGAGAAGTTGACAGTAATTAAAATCGAAAATATACTAAGGTGTTTCATGATTTAAATTTTCAGGAAGTTCCACCACATATATTAGTCAAGTTTAAATCCCGCTATAAGATTTGATTAGATTCTCTCATTGGTCACTCACAATTAATCATCTTAAAATAGTTCACTAATTCACTGTTAGCAGATGGTTTGTAACCTTACCATATGAATATTGATAATACAAAACGATTTTCTGATCGTGTCTCCAACTATATAAAATATCGTCCAGGTTATCCTGAAGAAATCATCTCATTTTTAGAAGAAAATACTGGATTAACCCAACAGTCATTAATTGCTGATATCGGTTCAGGCACAGGAAAGTTGTCTGAAATCTTTTTGGAAAATGGCTATCACTTATATGGAGTTGAACCTAATGATGAAATGAGGGAAGCAGCAGAAGCTGAATTTCAAGACAATCCACATTTCAAAAGCATCAACGGAACTGCTGAAAACACCACTCTGCCATCAGATTCTTTCTCTCATATCATAGTTTTTCATTGATTCACGTTTTGATTAAAAATTGTCTAAAGAATAAGTGGCGTTGTTTCGCAGCTACTTAATCATTGTTTCATTTCAAAGATAATGAACCTCAATAACAAACAACGCCACTTAATGTGAAATAATTAGAACCTCTGTTGAGGAGATAATGACGAAGACAATACCCTTGCACTTTATATCCTCATAAAACAACACCGATTAACCATTCGGGTGTGTTTCGTTTGATATTTGAACCAGAACAGTAACTTTTTATCGTAGTGCTTAAAGAAAGTCGGGAACGTATTGTCCCGACTTTGCCATAGAACCAGCATCGGTATTACTCCGCCAAACAGAGCATACATCTTCATTTTTTTTGACAACTTATAATCAATCAACTTAATTTCTAATCGCTATTAAACAAGTATCTATTTTTTTGAAAAAAGTGAATTTCATTGTGTCTTATTTAAACGTGGCGGCTACCACTCACAATAATTATCGGCATTGATTTCATGATCATTTAGGGCTGACTTTAATTCTTCATGATTCATAAAAGGGATACTTCGTTTTGCTTCATTATCAAATATGAATTTGTGTTTGAACTAAGTTGTAAGTAATTGTATGTGTCCTTTCAGTGCAAAATCAGAAGATTTCAAAGGCATAAGATCCGAAATACGTAGAGAAGGAACACTGATCATTGATTTACGTCTATCGAGGTAATCCTGATCATATATCCAATAGTCAGTTCCAAGAGCCAAAGGGCCGAGAATGATATACGCATGTTCTTTAATATTATAAATCGCGCCTTTTATCAAGGATCTGTTAGAGTTTCGCAAATTAGTTAATAGAACTGCGTTTTGTTCTAATCGATTAAATGCTGATTGGGATATAGCATCACGTCCTTTGTGTTTAAAGATGATGGCTGAAATCAGTGATTGCGCATCTTTATAGTAAATGTCAGAAATGTTAGCCAAGGGGAGGGCAATACTTATGATGTCAGTTAAGATATCATTTATAGAGCGTGGACCTTCAGCCTGAAGGGAATTTAAAGCTGCAATGCATTTACTAACGATTGTAGTGTAGCTAAATAATCTTGTATCCATTGTAGTATCCATACTCTGGATAAATGTAATCAGAGTTGACATTTGACTACTGATGATGAAACTTGTTGTTTTCAATTCTTCCATGGCCATTTCTGCAGATAAAAATTAGTGGCCCTACTAGGGGCCACCTTACAACCAGCATAGACAAATTCTGCGTGCGCAGAGTCGTTGATTATTTGAATTTCTTGTTTCCATAAAGAGTAAGTAAGTGATAAGTATTGGGCCGGGAGGGCTGAAGTCCCGACCCTGGATTGTTTAGTAATTCAAATCAACCTTCAATCCAACTTAGTGATCACAAATGGTTAAGCCGTGTCACGTTTCACTATTAACCCCCCCCTTGGATACCATTCGAAGCATTTAAGATTCGTAATCTGGTTAAAAGAGATAATTGTAGCCGATCCTGAAAGTAATTCCACATTCGAATATGTTTCATGACCGGTATGATTCCAATCGAGGTTACATAATTGGGATCCGACATCAGTTGCGAAAGTGAACGTCGAACCCCGTTATGGAAATACGGAACAGCAACCATACAAAGAAGCTTGATTGCTGCCCAATTCCGTTTTCTTTCGTTTGATACTGTAGCGATTTCTTCGAGGAGATAAGACATTTTATGCAACGGGGTTGCGTATTTTTGTCTCCATGTCAATAATCTTTCCATAATGGCCAGTTCTGTGCAATTAAAGTTGCCACTAAATGGGATTATATCAAGTGAATAAAATTTACATAGTTTTATTCATTCAATAGGAAATGATTGGTAATTGAAATCCCATTTGGTAATACAGACCCCAATAATAGGAAATTATTGCCTTAATAAAAAAGGATGGTGACTTATTTCGGTAAAAACATAAAGACCCTGAGGAAAATACATGGATATACACAAGATCAATTCGGACTGCTGTTTGGTCTAAGCAGAGATAACATCAACAGCTATGAACGGGGTAGTCAACCTCAAGTACTTGATTTTCTGAAAATAGCAGATCACTTTCACCTAGATCCAAGCAAGTTCATGAACCTGGATATGGAGAAGTCTTCGATAAGTCGGGAAGTGAATGAACTTTCAGGTGATGGAAAGAAAATATCGGAATTGGTCACAGATACAGGGATAAGTGAGGAAGAACAATTCAAATATTTATTGGACCTGAATGTAGATCAGCTAAGAGCATTGGTGAGAAAAAATGTTGTTGCGAAAGAACTTTTGTTGAAGGACAATCTGGAGTTGAAGAATAAAAATATCGGCTTGTCTGAAGAAATAATTGCATTATTGAAGAAGGGCGAAGAGTAGCGCTTAAGTAGAATCCTGTGTTGATCCTGATCTTTTAGACAACTCATTTGATTCCTCTATTAGATCGAGGTGATACCGGCTCACGATGAAGTTGAGCAATTTATCTTTTGAGGCGAGTTTGGGAAGTAAACCATTTTGTGTTCTGATTTTACCGTATTGGTAAAGAAGATAGGCGACCAGGGCAATAATTATTATCGAGGCGCAAATGATCCAAACGACCGTACGATTAGAAGCAATAACTAATTGATCCATAAGGGTGATTTTCTCATGAAGATACATAGCTCTTTCGGCGATATATTGTTCATGTAGAATCTCCAACCGCTGGGACTTGGCCACCAATGGCTTTTGAAGGTCGATTATTCTATCCTTATAATCGAGTGCCGCTCTTTTGTCATCTTTAGCCAGCGCAATTTTGCAAAGCCACTCAAGTACTTCAACGAAATGTTCATGATTAACAGAGCTATCCATTTGAACTGCTTTGTGGTAATACTTTTCGGCTTCATGTGGCAAAGAGAGTTCCATATAAAGCTCTCCCAGATTCATATAACTCACCAGAAGTGTTTGATTTGATAAGTTCTGTTGTTCCTTTAGCGCTAAAGCTTCCAACATGATCTCCTTTGCCACATCGTAATTTTTTAGCTTAAAGTGATAAAACCCAATGCTGCTAAGGGATTTGCTTTTCAGGTTTCTATAATCTGAGGTGGTATCGATTATGGTTAAAATTTCCTGGTAAGCATCAATTGAAAGTTGAAACTTTTCGGATTTTCCATAACTGTCAGCTAGGACTGATTTGCATAGTAGCAGCCATTTGGTTTTAGATACTGAAGTATAATGATCAACAAGCTCTTGAAGTATTATTTGGGAATCCGAATAATTTTCATCATATAAATAAACAAGGGAGAGATTATAAAGAGCATACCGAATTTTGGCTGAGTCGATATTTGGAACATTGAGGGCATCGCGATAATATTCAACCGCATATTGACTATGATTAAATTCACGAAATAAAATGGCTAAAAAAATTAAGGATTCGTGTTCCTTAACATTATTTCTAGCGAGTCGAAAAAATCGAAGGGCATTGTAAAAAGAAAGGATTGCTTTTTCCTTGTCACTAGCACGGTCATGGATTTTTCCTTCTGAAAAATAGAGTAACCCCTTTTCGTCATGGGTTAGGTCATATTCACCTACGGCGGAAGATATTAGTGAGAGTGCAGCGCTAGGGTCCGACTTTTTAACTTCAGTTATACTGTCTTGCAGAGCTTGGAAACTCTGTGCTTGTAGGGGTAACG
>CAZWLS010000316.1:0-4950 GCA_964634415.1 uncultured Roseivirgaceae bacterium
ATGGGAAAGAATTTATAGATCTAGGAACCAGAACTGCCGATTGCAACATTTATAAGAAGTATGAAAAACATTACGAAGGGAATGAAGAGGTAATAATGGAAATGAAAAAGCTTGACCAAAAAGCAAATGTTGACTGGCCTCTTCAGCATCTAAAATCAGCTACAAGATACTTGCAAAGAGATCCAAACGTAATAAAAGCATCTGGAGGTACTAACTGGCAAAAATATTTACCTCCGCGAAGACAAAGAATCATATTCTACCCGGAATTATGGAAGGAAGAAGAGGTCAAAGAATGGGGCCAAAAATTCAAAAGAGCATTAGAAAGTCCGCATGCGTAAGCTCTGTATCTATATCGTCTTATGGAGTGTATCAAATCTATTGTTCTCCCAAATAAAACAGGGAAAAAACTACTTTGATTCGGACAGTCTACAAGTAAGCGAAGTTTACCATTATTCAGTTAAAGATTCTCTTCTACAAGGGACTTATGAGGCATTTTATCTCAACGGATCATTAAAAACTTATGGATGGTATGAAAAAAATCGTCCAGATAGTGTTTGGCAATATTATTACGAAAATGGCCGTAAGAAAGCCATCGGAAGATTCAAAAAAGGAGTACCCAAAGGTGACTGGAAATACTACTTCGAAAACGGAAATATTAAGTCTGAAGGGAAATTAAACGGAAGTTCAAAAGAAGGATTCTGGAAGTTCTATTTTGAAAATGATGGCGAAAAAAGCAGTGGGAATTATAAGAAAAATCAAAAAGAAGGTATTTGGAATTACTTTTTTGAAGATGGTTCTATCAAAGCGCAAGCAGTTATTGATAAGGGCAAAGGACAGTACACTGAATTTTATCCATCCGGCAACAGACGCATGGAAGGACAAAACATCAACGATAAAAGTGAGGGTGAATGGATCTATTATTATGAAAGTGGAGAAATAGAGGCTTTTGGGAAATTTGAAAATGGGCTTCGGATTGGAGAGTGGATATATTATCACAAAAACGGTGAAAGATCGGCATCGGGATATTACAAGGATGGATCAAGACAAGGGGAGTGGAAATATTTCCATGAAAATGGCAAACTAAGCCAAACCGGAAACATCATTAATGATCAAAAAGATGGGTATTGGAAGTTATACTATCCCACTGGAGAAGTGCTAGGTGAAGCGCAATTCGCTAAGGGTGATGGAGAATTCAATGAATATTATCCGAGTGGCAATCAAAAAGCTAAAGGACAGATTCTTGACGGCAAAAAATCTGGAAAATGGTATTACTACAGTGATAAAGGTCATCTGGAAGGTGAGGCAGATCTAAACGAAGGTGAGGGCGAATATATTGGCTATTACCCTGATGGTACTACTAAAATGAAGGGTCAAATTAAAGATGATAAGAGAGTTGGAGAATGGATATTATTCAATCCAGATGGTAGCACTGCAGGAACATATCACCCTATTTATGAAGATGAAAAACCAATATTTAAAACAAGAATCACATCCGACTTCATTGAAAAAGAATCATTAGACAAGCCAAATTATCATCCCGAGAAACGAGGGTTGAGATATTTCTTACCTAGGGTAAATGAGTACAAGAGCATAATTGTTGGTACGAATCCGCTATGGCTCCTTAATGACGAACTTCCAATTGCTGTTGAATATTATATTCAAGAACGGTTAGGCTATGAACTTCAAATTGACCTGCTGAGATCTCCATTTTTCACTCCAGACAATGAGATTGGAGATTATCAAGTATTCAGGAGAGGAATTAGAATTCATTTAAAGCAAAAATTCTATCATTCCGACTCTAAGCTCGGAATGTTTTACTTCGGTCATGAATTCAATTTCAAATATTTGAATAATCAAGTTAATCATACAGACACCCTGATTGTTCAAGAGCCGCGTAGGTTTGGCAATCTAGTAGAAACATCATACGGCTATGGACTTTTTATAGGCTCCAGGTGGATGAAAGACGCCGGCACATCAGGATTTACAATAGATGCATTTTTGGGCATAGGAGTATCTGCAAGATCTTTTGACAAACAATATGAACCAATTCAGGTCTTAGACAATTACTTTGATCAGGAGATCAAATCTTCCATTCACTTTCCTGTAATAATTGGATTGAATCTTGGATTTGCCACAACTAAAAGTAAAAGTAAAACTCAATGAGCAAGAAGACAGCCATCTTGGGAGCAACTCCAAACAGTCAAAGGTATGCCTATTTCGCAGCTGACAGGTTAACCGCTCAAGACCATGAAATTGTACCAATAGGTATTAAAAATGGGTCTGTATTTGGTAAGGAAATATTGAATTTACGTGACAAACCGGCAGTTTCGGATATTGACACGGTCACCATGTATATCGGACCCAAAAATCAGGGAGAATGGGAAGATTATATCTTATCCCTTAAACCAAGGAGAATCATCTTCAATCCAGGATCCGAAAATCCTCATCTTGCAGAAAAGGCAAGTTCAGAGGGAATTGAAGTTATGAATGCCTGTACACTGGTGATGTTAGGAAACGGTTTATATTAATGAATAGGGATATCCCTTTCTTCTCTATGCCTATTTAAGTGCAAGTCCATATGATGATATAGGCTAAGTCTAAATATGTGTCGCTTCACATAATCAAATGGTGATCCATTGTGCCTAAAGGAAAACATGTAGCCACCTTGTATTTGAAACTGTTCGCTCAAATTATACCCTACTCCGGCAAATGCTCTGTTATCCTCTAAATGATTGTATACTACAGCCTTACCCGCTTGGATAAATACCTCATTATATAGCGCGAGAAATAATGTATGATTCTCAAAAGCCGGCTTATTGAGGGGAACATATATTGTCATCTTGTATCTAAACCTGTGAGTTAATTCAAAAGAAGACCCCTTTTCAAATCCTCTTCTCCATCTTTGTTCGGTTCGTAACTGATGATATAGTTTTATATGCTCAAATGGGGTAGCTAAAACTGCTTGCTGCCACAATCTGTATTGCACCACTATTTTGTCGACATTGGGATCATTTTGGTTAGGTGCCCAATAAAAGGGATGAACAACCCCTATCGTTACATCTAAATACTTTTTCAATCTGTAAGTAGCACCAAACCTTAGGTAGACTTGGGCCATATCATCAAACCCATTTCGCTTTCTAATATGGTACTCGCCGTAGTAAGCCCATCGATCATTGAAATGATACTTTGTATAAAAACCAAGCCATACCCCAGTACTAGTGGTAATCTGCTTCTCTTGTGGCGCAGCAGGACCCAATTGGGAAAATGATTCTAATGCACACAATATTAAAATCAGTGCAATAACTGGTGATAGCTGATTCATACGTTGGACTTAACCAACCAAAATTGAACTTTTTCAAGTAAAAAAATTCATTTTTCAAGATAAATCTCCATTAATTGGACGAAATCTCTTGCATAGACACCTTAGGAACAACGTTCGTCCCTTTGTTCATAAGCTCCATTATCGACTTTCTTGATTCTTCATTATCGGGGCTATTTAAGTTGATTTCCAGATTTCTCCAGTAGAAATTCCTTAAAGGCAGCTTGGTTATTCCTTTAGGGATTCTTCGAATATCCGTATTAGAAATATCTAAGTCTTTCAAACTCTCCATTGATAAGATCGGCACTGGAAATTCTGGAATATAATTCTCTTGAAAATGCAAAACTCTGAGGCTCCCAAGATTCGAAATATCTTCAGGAATTTCACTTAACCTGTTGTGATGGATATACAATTCTCGCAACTTAGTGAGCTTACCTATCTCTTTCGGTAAGTCATATAATTTGTTAAAAGACAGATACAAAATTTCCAAATTGGTGAGTTTCCCTATTTCTGAAGGAATTTTTTCAAAATCATTGTAATAAAAGTCTACAACTGTAAGTTGAGATAGTTGGTAAAAATCAGTTGGCAACTGATTCAAGTTATTTTTATAAAAAGAAAGCTTGGTTAGTTTTTGAAAAGCTGAAATCCCTTCGGGAATATTTTCAAGGTTATTTACCTGAATCTGCAACTCATGCAGTCCTGTCATTTTATAAATAGATGGATCAATAGCTGTTAATTCGCACTTATTTAATTTCAAAATTTCAATATGATCAAGCATTCCATACCACCTTTTATCAAGTTGAATTGGATTACGCGAAATGTCTAGCTCTTTCAAATCTTTCAATCTCCGGCCCCGCCAAGTCGGAATTTTGGTTAATTGATTTCCTTCCAAAATCAATTCTTCCAAACCTTTTAGTCTATGAACTTTCGGAAGCTTAGTAAATGCGTTATCACTAAGATCGATTTTTTCAATCCCTTCAAGTTTCGGAATTTTCAATCCATTATGCACCAGCCCATTATTTCTCCAATAAATACGCTTCAAATTTTTGAACCTTGACAGTTCATTCGGTAATCCACTAATTTGATTTTGATCCAATACCAACACCTCAAGTTTTTCGGCATCGTAAATCCATGCTGGGATTTCCTTCAGCCTTGCTCCTGTCAGATCTAATTCCAGAATCTCATTTAGATTTTGATCTCTATAATCTTCAATTCTTTTTACGGCTCTTGTAAATGCTCTTTGTTCTTTCACGCGGGCAATAGAATCGGCATATCCTTGAGGATCCTCCTCCCTCCTTCTTCGATTTTCTTCCATTCTTTTCAGAGCTTCCTCATATTCTTTTCGGCGTGCCATTGCTATACTGTCCTGGCTATTTACACCTGATTTATCTACAGTTTCTTGACTAAAAAGATCCTTGGAGAACAGCAAAATAGGGAGAATAATAAGGTATTTGAAGACGCGCATTACAGGTTTGGTTATTGAGTGATGTTAAAGGTCAATTTTAAAGCACAAAAACCTCGCCAAATCGATATAATTTTCGTACTTTTGAACATTGAAAATGACTACATTTTAAACAATTGAGAGCTAATCCAAAAAATTGTAAAATCAACCAATTTTAACTCTCAGCACT
>CAZWLS010000317.1:0-4935 GCA_964634415.1 uncultured Roseivirgaceae bacterium
TGAAACAAAAATCCCTCACCATTTGGTGAGGGATTTGGAAATTTATTTTTTGACAAGCTTCTCTTTAATACGAGCAGCTTTTCCTTTTCTGCCTCTCAAGTAATAAAGCTTAGCTCTTCTTACTTTACCTCTTCTCAAAACTTCTATTTTCTCGATGTTAGGAGTTAGGATAGGGAAGATTCTTTCTACGGCGATGTCACCAGAAACTTTTCTAACAGTGAAAGTCTCGCCATTTGTATTCGTGTTGTTTATTGACATTACAGTTCCTTGGAACTGCTGCACACGCTCTTTATTACCTTCTTTAATTTTATAGTGAACGTTAATTGTATCACCAGGTCCGAAAGAAGGATGCTTTGCTCTTACTTCCTTGTATTCTTCCGCTACTATATTCAATAATTCTGTGCTCATTTCTCTACTCCTTTACTGAGTGTTTTAAAAAAGGAGTGCAAATATAGAAATAACTATTGGAAAAAAAGATATGCTATTAAATAATTCCATTGTTTAGCGCATATTGAATCAATTCTGAGCTGCTATGTAAATCTAGTTTTCTTAAAATGTTCTTTCTATGCGTTTTGACTGTATGCAATGAGATGAAAAGTGCCTCGGAAATTTGCGAGCTTGTAAGGCCGTCGCTAAGTTTTCTAATAATCTCTATTTCCCGATCGCTTAGAGGATATTCCTTTGTTTTAGATTCATCCTTGCTGAAATTTTGAATTTGATCATAGTATGATTTTCCACTGTGTACTCTGGCTATCGCATCAGACAATTCTTTTCCAGTGTTGTTTTTTAGGAGACAGCCATCAATTCCGATTTTTATAATTTCCTCTACGAAAGATTTTTGAGCATACATAGTCAGGATTATCACCTTAGTCTTAGGGTATAACTCTTTTACTTTTTTAGCGCACTTGATCCCATCCATTTCCGGCATGTTTATGTCTAATACTACAATGTCGACTCTGGTTTTGGCTAAAAAGTCTAAAACTTCAACTCCATTGGATGCTTCTCCCGCGACCTCAAAGTTTTCTTGAGAGCTTAGAACCAATTTAAGTCCGTCGATGACAATTTGATGGTCATCAGCAATTAATATTTTCACTTTATTCATAGTGGTTGAATTTCGATGATGAACGTGCTTCCTTTGTTTGGAGAGGAATCTATGGTTAGATCGCCATTTAGCTTTGAGACTCTGTTTTCAATATTTCTCAAGCCCATTCCAGGGGTTATTTCTGATTGTAAGAATCCAATACCATTATCCTCGTAGATTAAATTGAGATTATCTTCTATTGAATTCAACTCCAATCTAATTGTTGTGCAGTGCGAGTGCTTCAATGAATTGTTGACCAATTCTTGAATGATGCGATAGATTTCGAGGCTTGTTTCAGTTGTAATTGCAGCCTGAAGTAAGATTGTTGATAGAAATTCAATTTTTCTGGAAGTGCTGACAGCTTCAGACAGTTGTTTGATTGCAGCTTCCAATCCAAAATGTTTTAGCATTCCAGAATCTAGGCTATGTGATATTTTCCTGGTTTCTTCATTTGCTAATTGAGCAGTTTCACTGATTTTTCTTACCAAATCATTCTCAGATTTGTCATTAGATTGTAGTGTATCTGCATACATATTTAAGGTCACTAGGATGCTTCCTAGGCTGTCATGTAGTTCAGCCGCAACTCTCTTTCTTTCTTTGTCTTGCCCCTCAAGAATTGCATATGTTGTTTGTACTTCCTGATTTTGTAGTAGATCTTGTATGGCTTTATCTGAGGCTATTTTGGCGGCTTTTCTCCTTTGACGGATCAAAAGATAACCGGATATAGAAATGAGTAGAATTGAAAATAAAATTATGGTTAGAAGAATAATTTGTCTTCTTTTTTTATCGATTTCTGCCTGTTTCTCAATTGTCTTGTATTTAGTTTCAGATTCTGCAATCTGTTTCTGAAATTCTGAATTCAGAGATAGCTTATTTAGCGTATCATATTGAAAATAATTTAGCATCGCAGACTCATGTTCTCCACTTTCATTGAATAGTCTTGCCATTCCTAATTTAGCGCCGGCCATCTCATTTAACATAGAATCTTCAACTGCCAGTTTATATGCATCTTGATAAAATTTCAATGCCTCAGGGAAATTATTATTCCTTCGGTAGAAGAGGCCCAGATTACTTAAGCTACCAATTACACCAAGCTTATCTTCTCGATCAAGTCTACTTTTAAGCGTTTTTATCATAGTTGACTTGGCGCTATCAAACTCGCCTGTATTGACTAGAATTAGAGAGTAATTAGCATAAAGGCCCTCTATATTACTGGTATCCTTGGCTTTTTTAAGGTAAGGAAGCGACTTGTTGAAATAGTAAATAACAGAATCATAGTTGGCTTTTTTTGTATTTTGAAGTTGCTCTATCAATTGCACCCCACCAATGCCTAAGTAGCCTTGGCCAATGAGTAAGTCATTGTCGATTTTAAGACCTATTTTCAATCCTTCCCGATAATAACTTTCACCTAGACTTAGTTCATGTTGGTTTCCATAAATGTTGCCTATTCGGAAGTTTATTAGCCCTAAAAAGTATTGGTCAGATTGAGGAACTTTCGAAGCTTTGTCTTTTAGGAATTCAATCTTGTCGGCTTTGTCAGATATAGCTAATGCGCTATCTAAAATTTCTCTGTAGTATAAGGAGTCCTGAGCATGCAAAGAAATCTTAGATAGCGATAGAAATAATAATATGTATTGCTTTAAATGCCTCAACCTCCTCCTACTCCTGGTAGATGTACTGTTCCATCATGACTTTTTGACCTAAGATTATTTAAATCAATAATGTCAATATCGAACAATGGAACATTATCATCAACATCAAACACACAGTGACATACCTCTTTTCTTCCACCAAAAATGTTGCCGCCAGTTGGTTTTCTCACTGGATCTTTCCAATTGGTATTATTGCCAGTAAAGTCAAAATGTACCTCATAATGATTTTCACTTTTTTTGTACTCCATCCATTTGAATGGAAGATGCTTTCTGTTCATGATTACCTCAATTGTCATAATATGTTTTCTGCCACTATGACCGGGGACTAATCGGAAAAATCGATGATCGTCTTTCATTTCTCTAAAGTTTAGGTTGTTAATTGGTTTAGTTAAAAATATTAAAAACCGTGATCTTCAAGCTTTTGACATTTTTTATAAAGTTCTGATCAATTGATATTGATTGAAATACCTATATGGAGGTATTCTTTTGTGTAAATAAAAAAAGCGAGCTCCTGGAGCTCGCTATCACCTGCGTCAATGAAGCAGATGCTGCCTTATCTTACTGCTCCCAACCACCTGTAGCGGTGTCCAAATCATCTACGAATTCAAGGCCTGCAGGGAGATTTAGAGAGTTGTTAGAGAACCCGAGTCTGCATAGTCTCATTCCAACATTAATCGAAGGTTGGCTTGAGGTGGAAACAAAAATCACAGTGCTAACTCTATTTGGGGGTATTGTTATGCTAAGGGCTCTATTCCCAACATCACCTTCATTTAAAATAGTGACACCGTTTAACGCTCCACTTGCTTTCTCTCCCCATGGAGCGTACGCACTGTACCAAACGGTAGGATTCCATACGATTGGACTTCCAGTTGTATTGTTAATTCTGAATAGCACCAATGCTACTCTTCCATTCGTTGAAGAAAAGCTAGCTAATTCGTCATTGAAGATCATTGCGTTACTTGTTGCGTATCCTTTTCGTTGGAAAAGTGTTCTGAGAATTTCCTTATCTGAAGACATGTCAGCTGCTAGCGCGCTTGCGTCTGTCCAGTTGCTAGGGGCCACTCCACCAAACATGTTTGGATCATTATTAAATGCCCATGAGCCTGATCCACTATTGGAATACGTGCTAAATGTTGCCCAACGATAGGTGGCATTAGATCCGCCACCCATTCCTGCCGGCCCCTGTGCTCCTTGCGGTCCGACCAGTGATGTTCCGCTTCCCCAGGCACCTGCCGCTTTTGGGCCAAATATTTCATTGGTTGAGGTATTAATATAAAAGTCACCATCCACTCCTTCTGTTGTAGGATCTATAGTTCCGTTTAGAATAGTGCTTCCGTCACTACCATCAGCTCCGTTTAGGGAAGTAGCACTTCCCCATGCATCGGAGGTTTTTGGACCGAAAATCTGATTAGAAGTTGTATTGATATAGAAATCGCCATTGGTACCTTCTGTAGTGGGATCTACTGATCCATTCAGAATAGAGCTTCCATTTGTGCCATCGCTTCCGTCATTGCCATCTGCTCCTATTAAAGAAGTGCCAATTCCCCAAGATCCGGAAGTTTTAGGTCCGAATATTTGGTCTGATGTAGTATTGATGTAAAAATCTCCATCTACTCCTTCTGTTGTTGGGTCTGTGGTTCCATTTAAGATTGTACTGCCATCTGTCCCATTGGCACCGTCCGCTCCGTCACTACCACTTACTCCAACCAAAGAAGTTCCACTTCCCCAACTTCCTGACGACTTTGGTCCAAAGATTTCATTGGATGAAGTGTTGATATAAAAATCACCATCAGCACCCTCAACACTTGGGTCAGTAGTTCCATTTAGGATTGTCTTACCATCAGCTCCATTACTTCCATCAATACCATCTGCTCCGTCATTGCCATTGGCGCCACTAGCTCCTATTAAAGAAGTTCCACTTCCCCAACTGCCTGAAGTTTTAGGCCCAAAGATTTCATTAGAAGAGGTATTAATAAAGAAATCCTTCTGTTGTAGGATCTAGTGCGCCGCTTAAAACCGTCTTCCCATCTTCACCAGCATCTCCTTGAGGTCCAGGTATTGAACTCCCAGACGTTTTTGCGTAGAGTGCATACGGTACACTTAAAAGTTGGCTCGTTCCCAAAACTTCAAACTGAGATCCTCCATCCAAATCGATGGATGTTTCGATGATCGCCCGGGATCCGTCGGGAGAGATCGCCACAC
>CAZWLS010000318.1:0-4933 GCA_964634415.1 uncultured Roseivirgaceae bacterium
GAATGTATCCACCAGTGAGATCGCGGGGGTTAGCAGGTATACCTTGGTGCTTGAATCTACCCGAAAAGAACTTGAGAAGGTAGTGAAACAGATCAGAAAGCTTATTGACGTTCTCGGTGCATTCCTATATGAAGCAAACGAAATCTATTATCAGGAGATAGCTCTATATAAACTTTCATTGGAGGTATTCAAGAAGAATAACTCCATAGAGTCATTGATAAGGAACTATGGTGCAAAGATTCTTGCAATAGAGGATGATCAGATCGTTCTAGAAAAAACTGGGACCAAGGAGGATACACATGAATTGTATCAAGCATTGGAACCCTACGAGATACTCGAATTTGTAAGATCAGGCAGAGTAGCATTATCTAAATCAAAACGCAAAACGGAAGCCTTTATTCATGAATTGGAAACATCCAACTCCAATGAATTAAGCATAAAAGAATTTTAAATAAATAATTGAAACGAAGTAGAAAATGGCAAAAATTGATTTTGGTGGAACTATTGAAGAAGTAGTAACCAGAGAAGAATTTTCATTAGAAAAAGCACGTGAAGTACTAAGCAAAGAAACTATCGCCGTAATTGGATATGGTGTCCAAGGACCTGGCCAAGCATTAAATCTTAAAGACAATGGATTTAATGTAATCGTTGGTCAAAGGAAAGGCGGCAGCTCTTGGGAAAAGGCACAGGCTGATGGGTTTGTTGAAGGCAAGGATCTTTTCGAAATTGAAGAGGCTTGTGAAAAAGGTAGTATTATTCAGTACCTACTTTCAGATGCGGGTCAAATTGCTCAGTGGGAAAATGTGAAGAAATTTTTAACTCCTGGCAAAGCCTTGTATTTCTCACATGGATTTGGAATCACATACAAGGAGCAAACAGGCATCGTTCCTCCCGCAGATGTTGACGTAATTCTCGTGGCGCCAAAGGGATCTGGAACATCACTAAGAAGGTTATTTGTAGCGGGCAAGGGACTAAACTCTTCTTTTGCAGTTCATCAAGACGCAACAGGAAGAGCTAGAGATCGTGTCATTGCGCTAGGAATAGGTGTAGGATCAGGTTACCTATTCGAAACTGATTTTAAACGTGAAGTATATAGTGATCTAACCGGTGAGCGCGGCAGTTTAATGGGAGCAATCCAGGGTCTTTTTGCTGCACAATATGATTTGCTGCGAAGAAAAGGACACTCCCCTTCTGAAGCATTTAATGAAACAGTAGAAGAAGCAACTCAGTCGCTTTATCCTTTAGTTGCTGAAAATGGTATGGACTGGATGTACGCAAATTGCTCTACGACTGCTCAACGAGGAGCTCTAGATTGGTGGAAGAAATTTAGAGATGCAGTTGCTCCCGTATTTGAAGATCTCTATGATAGTGTTGCAAGTGCAAATGAGGCGAACATCACTATTAGAGCGAATGAAAAATCAGATTATCGTGCAGGTCTAGAAAAAGAGCTTGACGAATTGAGAAGTTCTGAAATGTGGCGTGCCGGCGCGGCGGTAAGGAGTCTGCGTCCCGAAAACGCATAATTATGAGAGTGAAGTCACAATATTTTCCCCGCATTGAACAAGTTAAAGAGGCTGCGGCATCTATCCAAGATGCTGTTAGCCCTACTCCTCTTATGCAAAATATGTTCTACTCATCATTTTTCAAGTCGAATGTATTGATGAAGAGAGAGGATTTACAACTTGTGAGGTCGTATAAGATTCGTGGCGCACTAAATAAGGTTAAATCACTTGATAGCAACCAACTAAGAGCTGGGTTGGTATGTGCAAGTGCCGGGAATCATGCTCAAGGTGTGGCTTATGCATGTGCAGCTATGAATTGCAAAGGCACTATATATATGCCGGTAACTACACCCAGTCAGAAAGTATCGCAAGTGCAAATGTTTGGTGGGGCTAATGTTGAAGTAGTGCTTTTAGGAGACACTTTCGATGAAGCAAAGAATCATGCCATCAACCATGCAGCATCTAGCAATTCCACATTTATACATCCATTCGACGATGAAAAAATCATTGAAGGGCAAGCAACAATAGCTCTTGAATTGTTGCAGCAAAGTGAATCACCCATTGATTATCTTCTTCTACCTATTGGTGGTGGGGGACTAGCAGCTGGTGTTGGTAGCGTATTTAAGTCATTGTCACCATCTACTGTGATAATCGGAGTAGAACCAGCAGGAGCACCATCAATGAAAGTATCCTTAGAGCAAGGAAAAAATGTAAAGCTTGAGCGGATAGAGAAATTTGTAGATGGCGCTGCTGTTCAACAAGTTGGTCAACTCAACTTTGATATTTGTCAATCCGTAATTGATCGAATGCTTGTCGTCCATGAAGGCAAAATATGCGAAACTATCCTCAATCTCTACAATAGAGATGCGATTGTAGTTGAACCTGCAGGGGCGTTGACATTGTCGGCACTAGAGCAAATTTCAGAAGAAATCGTGGGTAAAAATGTTGTATGTATAGTCAGTGGAAGCAATAATGACATAACACGAACTGAAGAAATCAAAGAACGCGCGCTATTATACAAAGGGCTTAAGCATTATTTTGTAGTTCCTTTTCCTCAGCGAGCCGGTGCCCTAAAAGAGTTTGTGGTTGAAGTATTAGGACCGAATGATGACATCACCCACTTTGAATACACCAAGAAAAATTCTCGCGAGACTGGTTCGGCGGTAGTAGGCATTGAATTAAAAAATCAAAGTGACCTATCAGCTCTGGTAGACCGAATGAAACGGAGACACTTTTACGGAGAATATCTTAATGACCGACCAGATCTTTTGGACCTCATTGTTTAAATAAAATCTCTTGAGAAGTATAGCTAATTATTTTTCGAAGTGTACTGAAATCTCTTTCAGTAAAGATGATATAATGTGCAAAACACATTCACGTGTAGAAGCTGTTTTTATTCTTAAAGAGGGAGAGATCGAGTTTTACCATTACGATGAGTTATCACATAGTGAAACTTCATTGATCGTTACTTCAGAATCAGAGACCATAATAGGTTGGGAAGTATTAGTGCCCACGCAGCGATCAATTTCATATGTGAGAGTAATTTCTCCAAAAGCAAGATTTCATCGCATCGATTTATCAGATTTCGAAAACTCAATTTCAATTGACTTGCTAAAAGTAATTTCTCGAAAAATGTATCGTCTGCTCGAAATCTCATTTTACAGACAAGCAAGTCTCTTGGGCAAGACTGTAAAGCAACGGGCAGTAAAACTTGACAACTATTTCATTTCTCAAGAATCTACAATAGCCGAACGTATTCAACTGCTAGGCAGCTCTCCGTTTTTCGGGGAATTCCGTGAGGCAGATATTCATATGCTTGCTAAGACGATGAAACGGAGAGAGTATGATCCCAATGAATTGATCTATGATCAAGACCAAAACTCTGAAGGCATTTTTGTCCTTATTCAGGGAGAAGTATCTATCCGGCGACAAGAAGGAGAATCATACCTCAATCTGCGATCCATATCCACTCCAGGGTATATTTTCGGATGGTCATCTACTTTCGATGCAACTGATATTTGCCGAGCAAGCACAGAGTATAAAACTTCCGTTTATTTCATACCATTTACAAGAATTAGCAAACTTCTTATGGAAGAATCATTTGGAATATCATTTTACAAAATGATCGTTTGGCTTCTTGGGAATCAATTACAAATGTCTCATAGCAGGTACATTTCACTACTGGATAATCACAACCAAATTGCCATAAAACAACTAATTGATGTAAATGCCTCTCGTATCCCACTAGACTCCCCTCTCCAGGTTATTCCATACTTACTTGAACAAACGCCAACGCATAATATTGCTTTCGAATCCCTTCATAAGCTTCAAAAAAACGGGCTTCGACAAGAAAAACATCTCGCCTCCATTTGTTTGGACATATTGGTGAAAGAGGAACGCGAATTGGCTTTCATAAATAGCATTTCTGAAGTATATAATGCGGTAACAAATGGTGATGCCAATGACCCGAACAGGAATCGAAAGATATGCGCCGAGAAAACCAGAGAGGTATTTAGTCATACATCTTTACACCTTGAAGGTGAAGAAAATCTTCCAGACACATCCAATAACATTATTATTTACAATCACCTGATCAACCATCCTCGCTATACGCTTAATAATCACTTCCAGTTAACTCTTGATTCTCATTTCATTAGCAGTATGATTCTAGATCCTAAATACGGTGATCCAGGCATGCGAACGGTGCGCTACGGGAAAAGTAATGAGTACGGACATCAGGAATACTATAAAAATCTAGGCTACCTAGAGGTATATACTTCAGACTCGGACCTACACGATAAGGAGGCACGAGAAATAGCCAAAGCAAGATTTTATAGGGAGGCCGAACAGTACCTCAACAATGGAATCAATATGATAATTAGTCCTGAAGGAACATCTTTTCGAAGTGAAGAATCTCCCGGACCATTTAAAATGGGCCCATTCAATCTAGCTAATCAAATGGAGGTTGAACCCAACTTTATACCGATAGTATTTTACAACTTCGATAAGCGAATTACTGAAAATCACTTCTTCTGTAGAATACTCAAGCCTTTCAAGATTTCCAAGAAAATAGCATCGGGACAGTCACTAGAGGCATTTGTAAAAAGTTATCAAATGGAATTTGAAACGGAAGTAAGAAAAACTCAACTTGACTCTGAAAAACTTTTCCAAAAACTGAATGCATAATTATGAACCTTGATTCTGAAGAGTTAAAAAGATGGATTGAAGAAATCGAACAATTAAAAGAAAAAGTTCGTAATTCCACCATCAAGAGCGATAGACTTATTGCATTCTACGGTAGCTCTTCTATTCGAATGTGGGAAAATATTTCCGATGATCTTAACCCATACCAAGTCATCAATCTCGGATTTGGTGGTTCCTCCTATTATTGGTGCAATTATTTTCAGGAAGAAGTATTCAACAATCTTTTT
>CAZWLS010000319.1:0-4280 GCA_964634415.1 uncultured Roseivirgaceae bacterium
ATCGAACCGCCCACTGCTACTCAGATATACAAAATTTGATGATTTCCCTGTATCGCCTCAAGACGAAAAAGAGTTTATCGAAGAGCTGTTGTCTAAAAATCCATCAATTGAAATTGAGCAATTCTCTTAATGCATGCGGTCGGCGCGAGGGGTTAGATCTTGCATGATCTTGGCTTCTTCAGCTAAGAAGAACTTCCACCGCTCTTCTACTTGCTCTTTGGGCAAATACTCTTTTGCCAAGTCGATAAAGTTGTGATAATGACCAGCCTCTGATACCATCAAGTCATAATAGAATCGCTGCAGTTCCTCATCCTCAATATTCTTCCATAGTAACTTAAAACGCTCACAACTTCTCGCTTCGATAAGCGCATTTAAAAGAAGTCTTTCAACAAGCTGTTCATCTCGTGTCCCTCCTTTCTTCATGATACCATTTAATCGCGACACATACTCATCTTTCCTAGGTTTGCCTAATGCAAAACCTCTCTTCTTGAGATGCTCGATTACTAACTCGAAGTGTGCCCATTCTTCTGCAACCACCGGTGTTAAAACATCCACAAGTTTGGCTCGTTCGGGGAACATAATGATAAGTGATATGCAAGATGAAGCTGCCTTTTGCTCGCAGTATGCATGATCTACCAGAATATCTTCAATGTTTTTCTCTGCTATGTTCGCCCAACGTGGATCTGTTGGTAGCTCAAGTCCAAGTGTAGTTTTATTAGGTTCCATCAATCAAAAAACATCCATCTAACCGTAAGATCAATAACTTTTCTTTGGCCAGGATAGTTTGGAGTTACAAAGTAACCGTCATCCTGAGGCTCATTGAAGTGTGTCCATTTTACAGCAAAGAAAAACTTATCGATTTTCATATTAACAAAAAGATCTGCAGCTACATATCCAAAGATCTCTTGATCATCTTGAACATAAAACTGTTGTATCTCAGGAGCATAGGCATTCGCAAAGTAGGCTGTTCGAGCGTGTGCATCAATTCCAAATTCTACAGGCACTAAATCTTTAAACCAATTTCCTCTCCAAAAAAGACGACCGTTGTAATAAAGATCAGGAATTCTAATATTGGAAGCGTCTTCTCCAGTTACATTAGTCGCAAGAACTTCGTTTTCAAGATTCCAGCTTTCCATCTTGTCATTGAAAAGTCTAAAATTAAAGTCACCACCAAAAGAGGTAATCAAGACAGGATCAGTAATCTGTACTGGATTGATGTTTCTATCTAAATAAATATAGTTGTTATATGAAGTCAAATTCACTTTTGGTCGTAACTCGAAAGACTTAACCTTAAAATTCAACTGACCTTCGAGCTGATTACTGAAAATAGAACTGAAACTGTTATGCCATTCATGATGATTGCCGAAGTAGTCAGAATAAATCAATGGCACCTTTGCTTTAGAAGTAGTATATGAGACATTAATCAAGTCACTGGCTATGTTGCCTCCTAAACGATACTCTCCTCCTACCAAGTATTCTGCATCTGCTGTTACAGCAAACTTTTCTCTCCAATTGAATCTAACATACCCGCCGACATATTTCTCCAATTCGAGTTTACCTGGGTCAAAGAGTAGATAGCTCCAATCCACCGATCTTAGTTTACCATAGAACCGATAAAACACTGAAGATAAATTCCCTTTTATCCCAACCTCATTTGATAGTGTTGTCAATTCATTTCTTTCTTGAGTCGAATCTGAGTCAATCAGGAATTCATCATAGAAGTCAAGATAAGGATCATACCCTCCTGTCGCAGCAGAACCTGCAAAGTCTTTGTATACATTCGACCTATTCCGATAATCGAACACATGATAGAGCTGAAACTGTTTGGCGATTTGATAGTCCTGATAGAGATGCCATCTGCTTTCTTTAATAATGCCCTGGGCATCATCCAAACGAACAAGTACATTATCAAATAAAAAGAAATCTGTTCTTAGAGAATCTGAGGTAGGTCTTGCACCACCAATTTCCACCACTTTATGGTTCATACTCGTGTAGCTGGCTGCGATTTGATAAGGAATTTTACCATGCTTATAATGCGTATAACCTGAAAATGATGAGCCAACTACCTGCCTATCAGTTCGACTTGAAGGAGCTAGCTGTTTATTCGTAGTGATTTTTCTTAGGTCAAAGCCAAGATTCCAGTTTTTATTGACATTTCTTGAGAACCCCAGATTAACAATATTTCTATTCCCCCCACCTAAGAAAACAAATAAGTCAATAAATGGAGATTTAGTATCATAGAACTTAATATCCTCAGGCTTAAATGCATAGGGATCGTAAGCATTCACACCCGAAGTAGCTCCAATTTGTTGCTGAGGAGTATGAAAGATTGGAAACACCGCGGTACCAAAACTCCCCAGATCTTGAAAGCGTCTCCCAGATCTATTGTAAAAGGACTGCCTTTCAAAGAGATAAATCGAAGTATCCAGACTTTGATACTGTTCAATGTTATTTAACAGATTCGTTTCTGTGGTAAATACAGTTGTCTTTGGCCCATAAACTTGTTGCGTAGAATCATCTACTATTTGCGCCTTTAGCACTAGCGCTATACCAACCGTTATAAGATATAAAATTATCCGCACGCGCAAATTTAACAATTGCTTTTTATGGAATGGATGCATTGGCGGTTCATTTACAAAAAGCATTCCGAATAATTACAGTTCTGACATTAAACTCGATTCCAGATCATCTATTATTGTAAATACAATATAATCTGACACAGATTTATGCAAATCAAAGACATCACCAACTACCTGGAACAATGGGCTCCCTCGAGCTTGCAAGAGTCTTATGATAACTCTGGCTTATTGCTTGGAGAAAAGAATGATGACATCAATCAAGCTTTGATCACATTAGATATTACGGAAGCTGTCATCGATGAAGCAATTGAAACCAATTCAGATTTTTTAATAGCTCACCATCCATTCATTTTCAAAGGAGTAAAACGTATAGGAAACAACCACTGGATTGATAGGTGCATTAGAAAAGCTATCAAGCATGACATAGCTATCTATGCAATACATACAAACTTGGATAATGTAATTACGGGTGTGAATCATAAGATCTCTGAAAAAATCGGATTGACCGACATTACCATTTTGAGCCCTAAATCTAATACGCTGTCTAAGCTTGTTGTATTCGTACCAATAGATAGCAAGCAACTAGTACTGGATGCAATGTTTCATGCCGGTGCGGGTAATGTTGGGAACTACGACCATTGTAGCTTTCAATCTGAGGGAGTTGGCACATTTAGAGGCAATGAATCAAGTAATCCCACAATTGGAAATTCAGGAAGTGAAGAGAAAGTGGATGAAGTAAGAATAGAAGTGCTTGTATCCAATCATAATTTAGGGAGTGTAATCAATGCAATGAATCAATCGCATCCATATGAGGAAGTAGCACACTATATACACCCACTTTCAAATAAAAGCCAGGAGATTGGATCTGGAATGATTGGAACACTCAGTAATCCTATGGAAACATCCGAATTTCTGTCATATCTAAAAAAGCAGATGAATCTTCAAGTCATAAGACATACTGATTTAGTAAAAGATAAAATTAAAACGGTAGCATTATGTGGTGGATCTGGCAGCTTTCTTATGAATAAGGCTATCAGTCAAAAAGCTGATGTTTTTATCACTGGTGACTTTAAGTATCATGACTTTTTTGAGGCAAATGGAGATATAATTATTGCCGATATAGGTCACTATGAAAGTGAAGTCTTCACTAAAGAATTAATCCTAGATGCATTAACTAAAAATTTCACTAAGTTTGCGTTCCGTTTGTCGAAGGTAGACACGAATCCAATCAAATATCTATAGTAAACTGAATGGAAAATACAGTAGCTAAAAAGCTGGAAGCTTTAGAAAAACTACAAGCACTAGACTCAAAAATTGACGAGATAAAAAAGATCAGGGGTGCACTCCCTGAAGAGGTTCAGGATCTGGAAGATGAGATAGCAGGATATCAAACTCGAATTGAAAAGCAAAACGAGGAGCAGAAAGAATTAGAGGAGGCGATTACTGCTAACAAAGCTGCCATTAAAGATGCTGAAAAGCTCATCAAGAAGTATGAAGAGCAGCAAATGAACGTACGAAACAACCGTGAGTACGACGCGATTACCAAAGAGATGGAATTGCAGCAGCTTGAAATCCAAATTCTTGAGAAGCGAATCAAAGAATCTCATGACAAGATCGATGCAAAGAAGGAAGAAATGGAAGGAACTAAGTCCATCCTTTCTGAGAGAGAGAAAGATCTTAAAAGCAAGAAAGAAGAGCTAG
>CAZWLS010000319.1:4296-4914 GCA_964634415.1 uncultured Roseivirgaceae bacterium
AAAAGAATCTGAAGCTGATGAGCAGAAGATGGAAAAAGATCGCACTAAAGCATCTAAAAATGTAGAAGAGCGTCTTTTAATGTCTTACAATAAAGTAAGAACTAACATGAGAAATGGTCTGGCAGTAGTACCTGTAAAAAGAGGTGCTTGCGGTGGCTGTTTTAATGTTGTTCCACCTCAGAAGCAAGCTGAGATCAGAGAGAAAAAGAAAATTATCGTGTGTGAACACTGTGGCAGAATCTTATCAGACGTGGAGGATGTAATTGAAGAGGAGGTGAAGCCAAAAAGAAGAACTACACGTAAGAAAGCTACTACTACAAAGAAGTAAGCTAAGTGCGAACACAAACAAAAAAGGCTACCGATTCGGTAGCCTTTTTTATTATCTGACTCCATCCTCAGGGTTTTTCCCTTTAAACTGGCGGAAGTAATCAATGATCTCTTCGAGTTCTTTATCTAAATCACCAGAAGGGTAAAATGGCTTGTCTATGAATACGGTTTTCGTACCATAATCAAAAGCTATCTTAACAATCGGAACGTTTGCATCAACTGCAATTCTATAAAACCCCGTTTTCCATTTAGGCGCATAACTACGCGTACCCTCGGGGGTAATAGTCATTA
>CAZWLS010000320.1:0-4905 GCA_964634415.1 uncultured Roseivirgaceae bacterium
CTAAAATATCCATTGAGAAAGACTGCTCAGCATTTGTGACAGCGTATTCAAAAGAACCGTCAGCATTTTCTTGCCAGGCGTACTCAAGCAATACCGAACTGCCTGCCTCAGCATTTGGATTTGTAGCGAATAGCTGCATAAACCCACTCTTTAACTCACCTTTTGATTCTTCAGCATAAATGATTTGATCAAAATCGCTTCCGTTTACAGACCAGAAAACTCGGAAAATGTATCTATCTGATGTTTCACAAATCTGATAAGCTACGGTAAATGTTTCGGTACCCGCAGTAGTAGTCCAAGAATAAGCCACTGAATTATCGCCACATGCTCCAAGTGGTAAATCAACAGCAGCGGCACCTGCAGGCTGATCGAAATAAGATAACCAAATAGTCATCAAGTTTGCTGTAGAAAGATACGACCCGATAAGTGCTGCATTCTGATCTGTAGAATTCAGCATGGGATTTATTAAACTCTGATCTATAGGCGGAGTTGATTGGTCAAAACCAAATTCGACAGAAGATAAATCTGAAGATGTATCATCATCTTTGCTACAAGATGTACTAAACAAGATCGCGAATAGCACTGTCAATAGGGTGATTTTTTGTAGGTGTTTCATTATTTGATCTTTTTAAAATCTAAATTTTTCTGTTATAAATACAAAAATAATGCATTGTTGAGTTATAACTCCTTTCTCATAGTTTTAGCATATGGATACCAAAGAAATAAAGAAGAAGATCGAGGAAGAGGTATGTAAAACGGAACGATTGATATTCGAATATAAAGAACAATCAAAGCCAGTAACTCTTGACAATTCCATTGGTAGAATATCTCGAATGGATGCCATAAACAATAAGAGTATAACCGAGTCAGCTCTTCGTCAATCAGAAGCTAAACTGAGTAAGCTTAAACAGGCACTGGATAATATAGATAAACCAGATTTTGGAAAATGCATCAAATGCAAACAACAGATCCCATTAGGAAGGATTCTTTTAATGCCTCAAAGCAATAAATGTGTGAATTGTGCTAAATAAACATCAGACTGTTTTTCATTGGAGTTCCGGCAAGGATTCGGCCTTAGCCTTATATTATTTATTAAGTGATAATGCTTACGCAGTTAATAGACTAGTAACAAGTATCAATGATCATTATGGTAGAGTGACCATGCATGGTACACCTTTAACATTGCTAAAAAAGCAGGTCAAAGAGATAGGGATTGAACTAGATACTATCAATCTTCCACAATCACCTTCAATGGAAGTTTATGAACAGCATATGAGCCAAGCTATGGGCTCATTAAAGTCAGGTGGATTTACTCATGCGGCCTTTGGTGATATTTTTCTCGAGGACTTAAAGACCTACAGGGAAAAGGAAATGGCAAAATTCGGATTGGATACTGTGTTCCCTATATGGAAAAAGGATACGAAATCATTGTTGGAAGAATTCATTGCTCTTGGATTTAAAGCTGTAGTAGTTAGCGCGAATGCTCGACTAGGTGAAGAATTTCTTGGTCGTACAATAGATGACGATTTCATAAAAGATTTGCCATCTGATATAGATCCGTGTGGAGAGAATGGTGAGTTTCATACGTTTTGTTATGACGGGCCGATTTTTAATAAAGCTGTGAAATTTCGTCTTGGGGAGAAAATCAAGAGGTCCTATCCTAACCCCTCTGGTGATGGCACTGTAGATTTTTGGTTTATTGATTTACTAGCATAAGAACCATTTCTCTAAAATGTCAGTTACACCAACCAAATGAGTAAAAACAAAAATGTAACCTTTGCCTGGGCCGTTAAAAACATCATTTGGCCAAGAAGAAAAACACTTTTCATTGGACTGTTATTGATCTTCATAAGTAGGCCTGCAGGTCTTGTCTTACCAACTGCTACCAAATATCTTCTTGACGATGCTGTACCTAGCAAAGACTTTGAAATGCTTAAGTTGATCGTCATTGTGATCGTCATCTCTCTCGCCGTACAAGCAGTATCTTCTTTTCTCCTTACCCGAATATTGAGTGTAGAAGCACAGTTTCTAATTTCCGAATTGAGAGTCAAAGTCCAAAAAAAGGTCTTATCGCTACCAATAAATTTCTTTGATAATAACAAAGCAGGAGCGCTTGTATCGAGAATTATGACTGATGTTGAGGGCGTCAGGAACCT
Organism: uncultured Roseivirgaceae bacterium; assembly: GCA_964634415.1. Lineage (GTDB taxonomy): Bacteria > Bacteroidota > Bacteroidia > Cytophagales > Cyclobacteriaceae > Ekhidna. The sequence continues at coordinate 2,157 of CAZWLS010000320.1, forward strand.
TGTTGGCACTGGACTTGTCCAACTTATTGGAGGAACCATCACATCAGTTCTAGCTTTAATACTTCTGATAAACATCAGTCCTTCGATGACGCTCTTTACATTGGTGCCGGTAGGTTTGTTTGCGTTTATAGCACTCAAAGCTTTTGGAAGGATAAGACCAATTTTTCGAGAGCGAGGCAAACTTAATGCTGAAGTTACAGGAAGGCTTACAGAGACACTCAATGGCGTACGTGTAATCAAAGGATTTAACGCAGAGGAGTCAGAGAATAAGACATTTGAAGATGGTGCACGAAGACTCTATGAGAATGTAAAGTCGAGTCTTACTGCTACAGCCATGGTGACTAGCTCGGGAACATTTCTAATAGGTTTTGCGAGCGCAGGGATTTTGGCGATGGGTGGTTATTTCATGATTGAAAATCAACTTACATCCGGTGAGTTAATATCGTTCATCTCACTACTGGCGTTTATGATTGCACCAATCGTTCAAATGAGCAATATAGGAAGCCAGCTTACTGAAGCATTTGCAGGCTTAGACCGAACAGAAGAGATAATGAAAATGGACCCTGAAGACATGTCTGAAGATCGTCCAATAAAGCTTGAAGAAGTTAAAGGTGATATTGTCTTTGATAATGTATCATTTGCATATGAGGAAGGTAAAGAGGTATTGAAGGGTATTTCATTTAAGGCACCTCCCGGTTCGGTTACAGCGCTTGTTGGAAGTTCTGGGTCTGGAAAATCTACCACTGCCAGCTTAGCGGCGACGTTCCTCAGTGCTCAAAAAGGCTCTGTTACAATTGATGGGCAGGATATAAATAAAGTAAATCTATCGAGCTATCGAAGACATCTAGGAGTAGTACTTCAAGATGATTTCCTATTTGAAGGTACGATACGTGAAAACATCCTTTTTCCAAGACCGGACGCTAGCGAAGAGGAGCTTCAAGAAGCGGTAAAAGGTGCTTATGTAAATGAATTTACCGATCGATTTGAAGATGGACTAGAAACAGTGATTGGAGAAAGAGGCGTTAAACTTTCTGGCGGGCAGAAGCAACGTATATCAATTGCACGTGCATTATTAGCCGATCCACAAATTATTATCCTAGATGAGGCTACATCGAATTTGGATACTGAAAGTGAAACTTTCATTCAAAAGAGTCTTGATGGACTGATGGAAGATCGAACCACTTTTGTTATAGCGCACAGACTAAGCACTATCAGAAAAGCAGATCAAATCTTAGTGATTGAGGAAGGTAAGATTGTTGAGCGTGGAACCCATGATGAGTTAATTGCTAAAGAAGGAAGGTATTTCGAACTATACACCTATCAAAGTAGAATCTAGGTTGGACGAGATAAAGAAATATCATTTATATAGAAATGACTATTCTAGGTTACACTTTCAAGTAAATGATGCCTCTTCCTATTGCGAAAAGAATTTAGCACATTGTTACAAGCCTCATCAACATTCTTTTTATCAGTTTATTTGGTTTAAGGAAGTAGGACAGCATTACGTCGATTATGAAGTTATAAAGCATGAGCCAGACACGCTCTTTTTCCTTGATAAAGGACAAATCCATAATTTTTGCAAACATTCTGTAAATGAAGGTGTCCTTTTCCACTTCGATGAAGATTTGTTACACCAGAATGATCCTGATTCAGAAAAGCGACTCCAACAAAAGGTCTTTAATTCTATAGGAAAACCCTACCTCAAACTTCCTGCAGATCAAGTACAACTTTTTGAGGATACAACCTCAAGGTTAATTACAGAGATGACCAACATGGATTATAATTACTCAAAGCATGTTTATCATCTATTTCAGTTATTGATACTATCTGTGGAACGTTTAAAGCATTCAACGTCCTCTATTCCTCCTTCAAATGACAAGGACTATCAGCTAGCAGTTTTATTCAAGAATGAAATTCAAAACAACATGAGGCAAATGCTCAACATCGATCAATACAGTGATATGTTGGGAATTAGCTCTAAGAAATTGACTGAAGTTTCAAAAACCTATCTTGATGACACACCCTTGAATGTTGTTCACAAACGAAAAATTCTCGAGGCAAAAAGATTATTATCCAACACGAGCCTATCAATTAAGGAACTGGCTTATACTCTTGGGTTTGACCAACCTACTTACTTCACAAAGTATTTCAAGAAACACACAGGTCTAACTCCTAAAGACTTTATCAAGCAGGCGCTGTGATTTACCATTTTTGGTAAGCAAATTATCATTTTATTTCGCTTAAAAAACTCAGTTTTGTTATTCTATGAAGCCAAAGACTAGCGACATCATAATTATTGGCGGAGGGTTAACAGGCCTAACAATAGCATATTTATTAAAAGAGACGAATTTTCAGATTCAAATAATTGAAGCCGGTTCTCAACTTGGCGGTCGAATAAATACAGTTAAAGGAGACAAGTTTCCACCAATAGAAATGGGTGCAACCTGGTTTGGCAAAAAGCACACTGCGCTCAAACAACTAATTTCAGAATTAGCTATAGATTCATTTGATCAGCATATCGGAGATCATGCCTTTTATGAGCCAAACAGCATTAGCCCCCCGCAACTCGTCCAGTTACCGAAAAATCAAGAAGACTCAAGTACCAGAATAAAAGATGGTACCATTACCATTATAGATCAGCTTAAAAATCGATTAGGATCCAATACTGAGATTCGAATAAATGAACAAGTAAAAACAATTGAGCAGTCTGATGAATATTCTACAGGACTTGGTTCAGGACGAAAATCGG
>CAZWLS010000321.1:0-2899 GCA_964634415.1 uncultured Roseivirgaceae bacterium
TGAATATGCAGAGATAGCAATCAGCGCCTTTGATGTAGATTCTGATGATGAAATTACGATTCAGTTTGCCGAAGGAGTAAGACAGCCATCATCCGCATCATTGGAACTCGAACCTACAACTGGTCAAGGAAGAGTCACCTCAATCTTAAGATGGCAGCCAGAATGTTCATTACTACGAGCAAATGAAACTTCTTCATTACAAGACCTTATTATTCAAGTTTCAGATAACGCTTGTCCTATAGCCAATATTGATACAATCAAACTCACAGTTGAAATTTTTGACGACAGTGAAAGACAAAATTCATTCCTACCGCCTAATATTTTCACTCCTAATGGGGATCGACTTAATGATGTATTTAGTCTTTCCGGAAATGCTGACCCAAATCAAAACTTACCACCTGATAACTGCGACAATACCTTTGAATATATAGTTATTACCAATCGAGCAGGATCACCCGTATTTAAATCTGAGTCTAGGGATTTCATCTGGACTGGCGGTGGATTCCCTAGCGGTGTCTATTACTATGCAATTAAGTACTCTAACTCCGAGTTTAAAGGCTTCATTCACCTTATGAAGTGATGAATGATCTTTAAAATCCTACTCCTATTCTAAAACCACTGTCCACAAATTCGTTGTTTCTAAATGCCCAGTAGTAGTCGACACGCATAAACTTGAAGATGTGTTCAATCCCCGCTCCTACTTCCAAATAGTTGCCTATGGTATCATGAGTAAGGTAGTTCAATGAGGCAACTGCTTGTAGGTTAAGCTTTTTTACGTATGGTATCTTATTGAAGATAAATTCATTAAAATGGTGCTCATAGTGAGCTTCTAAATACGGTTCTGTAGTACTGAACTGATAAAATGGTAACAATTCAAACTTGAAAGACTTACCGACTTGACTTAAAGATGTCTGGTTTCCAGCAAAGTGCTTGAAGTCTACGAATGTAACTGCATTATCATTTAAGAAAGCACCTGCACCTATTGCATAAGTACTTGTCCCTATCAGACCTAACTTCATATCATCAGTAACTCTCAACTGTAAGAAATCAAAATCTATATCTCCGCCGGCAGCCTTTATCCCCTTTCTATATGTAAGAAATACCTCCGGATATTTAGAACTATAAATGAATTTACGGTCCGGTCTTGTAGCGTAGGTTTGCTTAAACCTAAACCTAAAGGTGGTTTCAAAAATCAACGCTTGATGAGAAGGGAAACCAGTATCTGCTAGTTCAGCATTTACCGGTTGATTGATAGTGAAATCTTCTCCATCGCTCTTATGAAAAGTGAAGTCTGTTGTATTTGATAAGGTATCCCTTGAAGCGTATTCCAACTTCGTATTCATCAGAATGCCATTTTTCAACTCCTGTTGGAACCTGACATATGCAAAAGATTTCTCAAAAATCTTTAAAAAGTTCTCACCGCTGACAAGAGTTACATAGCTATTAATGAATGGCGTTATTGATTCGGATTCATCAAATTGAGAGATGTATCTACCTCCACCCGCATAAAACCTGGTAAACTTGTTGTCGAGCTTTCGATAGCTACCATCGATTTTCGCATTAAATCTTTCATTAGAAAATCCATATCTGACGGCAGGCCTTATCCAGTATTTTGTCCTCCCATCAACTTGCTTCCATATCGTGGGCTGAATCTCTGGAACGAAACCCTCCACAGTATTGTACTGAAAGATGCTGATTACCGGCGGAAGTGACCAATATTTTTCTTCTACACTATTGGAATGTGAATACCCACTTAAAAAGATATTACCAATTGTAAGCTTGTTGGTCTCATTGTCTACAGAATCTTTATATGGAACACTTTCTTTGACAACACGAATACTATCTTTCACATGATAATCCTCTACTTCGATAGCGGTCAATGGTACTGGCCTAATATTTTTCCAATATGCAGTGTCTCTCTCATTAGAACCTTCCTCTACGACTAAAACTTCTGCAGTAAAATCCTCTTCTTGAAAAAGATCTGCCTCCTCTTCTACTGAACCAAACTTTGCATCATAAAGGTTAGCATCCTTATAAGCCTCGTAATTTGGTTCGACCTTATAGTTTGAATATACACCTATATAATATCCGCTTCCTTTGAAGCCAAAAGCACCAAACTTGAATGAATACTTTTGAGAAATCGGCATCCATATGTCATACTCTGCTGGTGCAAAAACTTGGTTAATCTTAAGAGAATCAATAAACTCCAACCCACGAGCCTTTGTAACAAATAAGTCTATCGTATGAAACCGCCATTCGTCTTCAACGATGTAAACGATGCCCTCAAAGACAGGATCGGTTTCTCTTTTAGGGATCACTCGTATTTTATTTATAAGCTTACCCCCTTCTTCGAAAAAGCCAAGAAGTCTGTAATCGTAAAACAAAAATGCCTGTGGAGAAATAGGAGAAACATATTCACGCTCCATGTCCAGGTCTATAAACTTGCTATATGCATTTATATTAAAGTCAGAAGCCTTATTAAAGCTAAATCCCTGCTCATCTCCACTCACTTTCGAGCTTATCATTCGCTCAGAAACCTTATCGGGCAGCTCAAAGGAAAATTCTGAAACAGATTCTGATAGATATAGGATGCCAGTATCGATGGTTATCTTTTGACCTAAAATTTTATTGGGCTTATCATCCAGTCTGAATAAGCCTTTGAGATATGCATCAGTCTTAAAAGCACTTACTTCATTCTCATAAAATTTTCTTTTTCTAATCGCTTCACGAATCACCCTATATGCTGGGTCTTCATCTCCTGCTGTGACTACTACTTCTTTTAATTGAAGTGCTTGCTCTTGTAAAACAAAATCAAACTGAATGGTCTGTCCTGCACTTAATGTGATTTGTTTTTCAACAACCCTATAGCCTACATACTGTGCCACTATGACTTGAGTGC
>CAZWLS010000321.1:2929-4868 GCA_964634415.1 uncultured Roseivirgaceae bacterium
GTTTGAAGTTGTTCCGTTAGTTGTGCCTTTAACATATACAGTTGAAAATGGAAGTATTTCTCCAGATTCACTTTTTGTGACTCCCCTTATTCCAGTTTGTGCAAAAGAGGAGATTGTCAATAATGTTGCAAGGGTGAAAGTGATTAATTTCATTAGGCTAGTGAAAGGTTTTACTGTTAATGCTTAAACGCCTGAATAGGTTGCATCGCATTTCTTTTTATCAAAAGTTTTCAATGTGAACTATCTTGGCAAAAGTTATACCATTTTCATTTTTACGTTTGTATGCAAAAGGTCGCAATTATTACAGGAGGATCTTCTGGGATAGGAAAATCATTAGTTTTAAAATACGCCAACGAAGGCTATGCTGTCGCATTTACCGGAAGGAACGGTGAGCGAATGGCACAGGTGGTTTCAGAACTTGGCGAACGGCCTCATCTCGCACTTGAACTTGACGCTGCAGACAAAGATCACAATCAAAAGATGGTTGATGAAACGGTTAAGAAATTTGGCAGGATCGATGTACTTATCTGCAACGCAGGCATCTCAATGAGAGCGTTATTCGAAGATGTTGACATTGATGTATTCAAGAAATTGATGGATATCAATTTCTATGGTGCGATATATGCCACCAAATTTGCTCTTCCGCATATTCTAGAATCTCAAGGAACTATAATCGCTATTTCTTCTATTAACGGTTGGAGGTCTACACCTGCACGCTCGGCGTATTCTTCTTCAAAGTTTGCGATGCAAGGATTTTTCGAATCATTGAGAACAGAAGTAATGAGTCGCGGTGTAAATGTGCTCGTGGTTTGCCCTGGCTTTACTAGTTCGAATATTCGGAACACTGCGCTTACAGCTGATGGCAAATCCCAAGGCGAATCACCAAGGGATGAGAAGAAAATGATGAGCTCAGATGAGGTGGCTGAGCGAACATATAATGCAGCGAAAAGAAATAAGCGTGACTTGATTCTAACATTCAAAGGAAAGATGGCCGTGTTTTTAAATAAAATAATTCCATCTCGATTGGATAAAATGGTTTACAACATGATGAAGAAAGAACCAGACAATCCGCTTAAATAACTTTAAGCTTTCCATTTCTAACAAAAACTTCTTGTCCATCCCAAAGTATTTGGGTCCAAACATCATCTTGATCCAAGACCTTTACTTTATGTCCCTTACTTAAAATTTCAATGGGTTCAGCACCAGCTGACGGACCTGATCTTAGTAAGGTCTCATTTGAATTTAATATCGCTTCCGGAGATGCTTTGAAGTTTAGAATCATTAATAGGCAAAACGCTGTGAAAAGTTGGATTATGCCTGCTGCAACCGCTTGCTCGTCTTGTTTATGCTTACGATAAACATATGCCAATAGCATTATTAGAATTGTAGAGAGCAATAAGATAAAATGAACTTTATATAAGTTGATCAAGGCTTGAAAGTAGTCCATATCATCATATGAATATCCTGCTAAACCATTCTCTTCAGCAATCTCTTCAATTTTACCTATTACACTTCGATCGGCTGTACTTTGATAATATTGATCTAAAAAGAATAATGCATCGGTATAGTTGCCTAAGCCGTCCTGAATAAAGGCCATTTTCAATAACATTGAAGCTGAAGCAAGGTTATTCTGATACAATTCTTCATACAACTCATACGCCTCGGTATATTTCTGATTATTAAACAAAGAATCTGCGCTTGTTAAATCAGCATTTTGAGCTGTTAAAGCGGTAAAAACACTACAGAAAAAAAATCCAAAAAATATTCTCACCTTTATTCTCATAATCATGTGGTAAAATTGATTAAGATATTTATTTTTGCATCCGCAATTTAAGACAGAGGTCTTGAATTGCACTTCTTTTTATACGAAAGGAGAATAAAAATGACTGGCTAGCTCAGTTGGTAGAGCAACGCCCTTTTAAGGCGTGGGTCCTGGGTT
>CAZWLS010000322.1:0-4850 GCA_964634415.1 uncultured Roseivirgaceae bacterium
AAGGAGTAAATGGAGAGCTTGCCAGTTCCGTGGAAAAGGAATTGCAGCTTTTAAAGTACAAGACTACACGTGTCGAAACTCAGTACGGTAATTATTTAATCGGTACAGGTAAGAAGCAATTCGATATTCGAAAAATCGGCCACCTGGAAGGGATTAAGGATATACATGTAGTATCTGATGATTACAAACTCGTGTCAGCTAAATGGAAGGTCAATCCTACGGTAATAGACCTTGGTGATGATATTAAAATAGGAGGTGGAGATTTCGCTCTTATGGCAGGTCCATGTAGCATTGAAGGAGAAGAAAATATCCTAGACACTATTAACTTCCTCAAAGCGAATAACATTAAAATCATGCGAGGAGGTGTCTACAAACCAAGGAGCTCACCTTATTCTTTCAGGGGGCTAGGTATTGATGGTTTGAAGCTATGGCATGAGCTCGCCAAAGAAAACGGAATAAAGATCGTTTCTGAGGTGATGCAAGTCTCGCAGATTGAGGCAATGCATGACTATGTAGATATTTTTCAGGTGGGAGCAAGAAACACGCAGAATTACAATCTGTTGGATGAGCTAGGAAGGGTAGATAAACCCGTAATGATAAAAAGAGGCATTTCTGGTACCATAGATGAGTTACTTTACAGTGCAGAATATGTGTTTTCTGGAGGAAATGAACGATTGCTTTTGTGCGAAAGAGGAATTCGTACGTACGAGAAAGCATCCAGAAATACATTTGATATCAACGCAATTCCAATCTTAAAGGAGAAATCACATTTGCCTGTAATTGCAGATCCATCGCATGGTATTGGTATTCGGGATCACGTTGGTCCGATTGCTATGGCTTCGACCATAGCTGGAGCCGATGGGGTGATTTTTGAAACGCATTGTCGCCCAGAGGAGGCATTTTCTGACGGACAGCAGACATTGGATTACACTGAGGCCTCGAGTCTTGTAGAAAAATTAAGAACTTTGAACACCATGGCTGATAATTAATAGGTAGCATGAGACAGATTTATGAAAATTACAATGACGAGGATTTTGAAGTATGGAAGATCCTCTTTGATCGCCAGATGAAGCAATTTCCTACACATGCCAGCCATGCTTATCGTGAAGGATTGAAGATTGCTGACTTTGAAACAGGGTTAATTCCTGATTTCAAAGAAACCAATAAGATTTTAGAAGAGACTACAGGTTGGCAACTTGCTGTGGTACCTGGAATCGTACCTGATTATACCTTTTTTGAGTTGATGGCCAATAAGCGTTTCCCAGCGACTACCTGGTTGAGAAAGATGAAGGAACTTGACTATCTGGAAGAACCAGATATGTTTCACGATGTATTTGCTCACGTTCCACTTTTAACCAATCAACCGTTTGTTGATTTCCTGGAGGCGTTGAGTAAGATTGGGTTGAGATATGTTGGTAATGATCATGCCATTGAATTGTTGTCTCGGGTATACTGGTTTACAGTAGAGTTTGGCTTAATTCAGGAAAACGAGGGCTTAAGGATTTATGGAGCAGGGATATTGTCATCTGCAGGTGAAACTAAGTTTTCATTGAGCGAGGAGCCACCTAAGCATGCCTTTAGTATCGAGCACATGTTGGAGACTCCCTATCGTAAAGACATGTTCCAGACTGAATACTTTATTACTGAATCGTACGAGCAACTCTATGATTCAATTCCAGAAATAGAAAAGCTATTGAAAGAGAAGGTGGATCTTGTTTCTGCCTGATTACTTCTTGTCAGGATATTTGTTAATGCTCTGTTTAGGGAAACGTTCTTTGAATTCCTTGCGGAGCATTTTGTTTTGATCCAGTCGATTGGTGAACTCGTGAATTTTGAGCAACGCTCGGTAGTGATTGGGGTTGTCTGGATCAAAGTTCTTATACGCATAGAAATAGCTGATTTCTGCAGCTTCAGCAATGGTGAGGTTGTAGAAAAAATGGTTTAACACCTTTGTTTCTTCTGGATACGGCTTTAAGTCATGCATCAAATAATACGGTAAAACACGGTCGTTTTTTGCCAATGCAATCCTGTATAACATTCGGCTGATTTGAAAGTCGAGGTCTGAATTATTCTCAGATAATTTTTTAAGCTGCAGCGCTTGGTGGATTCCAAAATCATAAAAGCCGTATTTGTAGAAAGAATGAACCAACTCCCTGTTCACGCGGTAGATCAGCGAATCTGAGAGGTCTGTTAGTGCTGCTGTAGATGGATTTTCAAATTGGCTCAACTTTTCCAATCGTGCTTTGGCGCTTGGGTGAGTAGAGATGGAATCACTTTTTAGAAGGCTTTCAAGAAAGTCATTGTTTGGAGCCGTACGTGTAGTATTAAACCATCGACGCTTGAGGGGATATTCTTTAAAGGCCAGTTCGCGGAATAAGTCCTTCTTGAGCGGATAGGTCGGAATGTAAGCTATCTCCAATCTTCTGAGTGACTCTTCTCCAGCCTCATTACTGTAACCGCAGTTTTTCATCATTCGCATTGCGATAACGTCAGCTTCTAGTTCACTCTCTTGAGAATGATTGAGTAAGTAGCCAAACCATGATTGAACAAATTCCAGATCCTCGACAGATATGTTTCCTGTTGGAATCTTACGGATGCGTTTCATAACATGAGCGGTAGACTTTTTTGAAACAAATCGCTGGATATTATCACGCAGGTGGTCAAGATGGTAGTGTGCAATTTCGTGAGCGATGGTAAAAGCAAGCTCTTCCTCACTTTTGGCGCATGCAATCAATCCAAGATTGAGAGTAATTGTGCCCTCTCCATATGACGCTGCATTCTGAAAGCCATTTCTATGAATGAGGATTTTTTTGATTTTTCTGATCTCAGGATTGCTGGCAACCAATCGATCATTGATTGCATAGACCAGTTCATTTATTTCTTTGTCGTTTACCAGGTGTTCTTTGTTTACCAGACGAATTAGGTAGTTAGTAAGTTGACGGTAGGTAGCACCATGATCACTATCCGGTGGATAGTTTTGAGCCTTAAGCTCTTCTCGCTTTTGCTTTCGCAGTTCTGATATTAGATCAGTCGATTTTTCATCGTGAAGCACCATGGTAGACTCTTGCGCGTAGGTCGCTCCTAGGATGAGTAGGATGAAAGTGGCTAACGTGGTGCGTATGGCAAACATGTGGATAAATGCGTGGAAAACCGTTGGAAAACTTGTTGAAAACTAGGTAGTTACATTTTTTGGAGATGTAAAGTTATGTTCTACATTAGTATCATCAAACAAGGGATAGGAAACTGAAACGAAAGTTTCCAGTCTGACAAAGGGAAGTTGATTTTAAGTTTGGCTTGGGTCAACGAAGTTTGAAAGATTGAGAAGGGAAAGCGGCCGCAGGGGCAACCCTCGGAGGCGCACTCAGAAAGGTTCCGAACAGTAGTTTGAAGTATTGCAGTTGCTTCGGCAGTTGCAGTATTGAAAGGGTAAAAAATCGTCAAGATTCTTTACCCTTTTTGTTTTTATAGCCTCCAATATTCTGTCTAATGCATTAAATCCTTCATTTTCTTATCTTTAAGGAAAACAATCGCCTAGCCAAATGAAGAAATTTGACGTCTGTGTCATAGGTGGCGGCCCTGCAGGATATGCTGCAGCAATGAGAGCCATCGATTTCGGTAAACGTGTTGCACTGGTAGAGAAGGATAAGTTGGGGGGAGCAGGAATTCATCAAGGAGCTCTATGGAGTAAGACTTGGTGGGAGATCTCTCGAGAAGCACGAATGATGAACCTGCATGGAAGCACACTCAATTTGGGTAATACAGAATTCAGCTTTGAGAAAGTAAAGGGTGAAGTAGCAGAAGCAGTAGATCAACGTGTCAACTTGCTTACCCACCATATGGAAAATATCAATCTGGGGATTGGGGAAGATCTTTTTGAATACATCCACGGTACAGCGAGTGTAACAGGAAAAAATATAGTAGAGATTACTGGCAATGGTCATGATCAGACGTTGGAGGCTGACTTCATTGTACTGGCAACAGGTAGCGTACCTCGAAAACTGCCACACCTTCCAATTGATGAAGAAATTGTTTTTACCTCAGACGGGCTTAGCAACCTCACTACATTTCCTAAGTCCATCGTAATTGTAGGAGCCGGGGTTATAGGATGTGAGTTTGCGACTATCTTTTCAAACTTCGGTCACACCAAAGTACATCTGATTGATAAGGGAGATCGCATTCTGCCATTTGAAGATGAAGATGTTGTAAAGGTGATTGAGAAAAACCTAGAGGAGAAAGGGGTGCTTATCCATCGCAACTCCAAGCTTATTGAAATGAAAGAGGACGAGGGGGAGGTAGTCTACATCCTCGAGTATAATGACGGTAAGAAAGAAAGCTTCCGCGTGGAGAAAGGATTGATTTCCATAGGAAGAGTGCCTCAGTATGAAAATCTGCTTGATGAAGGATTAGGAGTGGAGGTAGACAACCGTGGGATCAAAGATGACCTCACGCAAACGTCTGTTTCAAATATCTATGCGGTGGGAGATATCACTGCAGATATTTCATTGGTAAATGTGGGTGAGCTTGAAGGACGATATGCGATAGAACGTATCTTCGGTAAGCCAGAGCAACCTTTGATCTATAAAAACATATCTACCATCATGTTTTTGGACCCTGAGGTAGCAGGCGTGGGGATGAACGAAATCCAGGCGCAACAAGCGGGGTTGGAGTATAAGCTCGTGAGCTTAAACTATGAGACCATTTCTCGCGCGATTGCCATGAGAAATACAGAAGGATTCATCAAAGTACTTGTGACCAACGACGATGAGATGAACATCCTAGGTATGCGAGTGGTAGGAGAGCATGCTTCCAGTGCGATACAGGCAGTAGCCTTACTGATTTCCCAAGACAAG
>CAZWLS010000323.1:0-4845 GCA_964634415.1 uncultured Roseivirgaceae bacterium
CATCATCGTCTGAGAAAGGAAGAGTGGGGAGTACGATGACGCCAATTTCAAAACCACTGCCTCTTTTGTCGGCAACTATTCTTCCACCAGTTATTGATATCAAATCATCGACCTCTTTTTCTCCGCTTATTTCTCGAGGATCAATATAGTTTTCTGTGAAGAAATAGAATCTCTTTCCAATTATCAGCATTCCTTTTAAGGAGAGGCGCGATCTAGGAGATCTATTTCCAAAAGAAATACCTACACTTAGGTTAGCCTTCCTGGGGCCGAAAGTTACTTGTCCAGTATTGAAAATTACTGGCTCGCCATCTCCTACGAAGATGCGTGAAGCAAATCCAATATTTATTCGATCCTTGATAATTGGATATCCCACTTTACCTCCAATCCAAAAAAAATCACCGTTTATGATCAAACCACCATTTAATGTGATGTTATCAGTTAAGCCATAAGAAATTTGATTATAAAATAGCCAAATATTTTGATAGGTAATAGAGCCTTTCCCAGGGTTATAGTCATTAAAAGAAAGGAAGTGGTATGATGATCGAAAGGGTTCGCTGTATGCAATTAGGCTGTCAGGTATTTGTTCTTGACTTTGCACGTTAAAAATGTAAAGTGACAATAGTAAAGCTAGTGAGTATTTCAAGTTGATTAGGGGTTTGAGTTTGATTGTTAGTCAGCTTAAAAATTCAAAACCCTCAAAATGCAACTTTCTAATCTTAGATTAAGAAACGTATTAAATCAACGAATTTGAATTTTCACCAAAGAGTTGCATCTCGATTTTCCGTGATGCGATTTACCACACTAACTTCGCGGGATGTCTTTCGATCCAAAGTCCATAGATCTTCCAATAGTTGAGATTCTTGATGAAGTAAAAAATAAACTTCAACAGGAAAATACGCTCATTGTCCATGCCCCTCCAGGCGCAGGAAAGAGTACACTCTTGCCGATAGCATTGATGGAAGAAGCATGGTTGAAAGGTCAAAAAATTATCATGTTGGAGCCAAGAAGATTGGCAGCTAGATCTATCGCAATGCGATTGGCGGAGCTGATCGGAGAAAAGGTAGGAGAGACGGTCGGATACCGAATTCGGTTCGAAACAAATGTGAGTGAGTCAACAAAGGTGGAGGTTGTTACTGAAGGTATCCTCACGCGTATGCTTCATGGAGATAATTCTTTGGAGGGAGTAGGGCTAGTCATCTTTGATGAATTTCATGAACGAAGCATTCATGCAGATGTGGCGTTGGCACTTTGTCGTGAGTCGCAGCAGGTATTGAGGCCTGACTTGAAAATCATGGTGATGTCTGCAACATTAAACATGCCTCAGCTAATTCAATCTCTAAAAGCTCCGGTAGTGGAAAGTAAGGGAAGGCAGTACCCTGTTGATATTGAATATGCTGGTGATCAGGATCAATTTATGATTCCAGAAATGACTGCCAACACTGTGGTTAAAGCATCAAAAGCTCATGACGGAGATATTTTGGTTTTCATGCCAGGCCAAGGAGAAATCACCAAGTGCGCAGGAATATTAAAGTCGAAATTGAAAGGATTTTCTATCCATCCACTTTATGGCCAACTGCCGTACAACAAACAGAAAGCCGCAATCCTTCCTGATCGAGATGGAAGGAGAAAAGTGGTACTGGCAACGAACATTGCCGAAACAAGTTTGACAATAGAGGGAATTAAAGTGGTAGTAGATACTGGCTTTGGACGAACAATGAAATGGGATCCAAAGGCAGGACTGTCACGATTAGAAACGGTACAAATATCCAAAGATTCTGCCGATCAGCGAGCGGGAAGAGCAGGCCGTCTTAGCCCCGGAGTTTGCTATCGCATGTGGTCAAAAGTGACGGATAGTAGGTTGCAAGAACATCGTACACCTGAAATACTGGAATCGGATCTTGCTTCATTAGCATTGGATTTGGCAAGTTGGGGGATAAGTGATCCGCTCAGCTTAACATGGCTCTCTCCGCCGCCGAAGGGTTCTTGGCAAGCTGCAGTCCAAACTTTACATGAGGTAGAAGCTTTGGAGAATGGTAGGATTACCGAGCATGGCAAGGAGGTGCATCGCTTACCCTGTCATCCAAGATTAGCTCATATGATGCTAATGGCCGAGGAAGAAGGATTGGTGAGTTTGGCGGCTGATGTTGCCGCATTGCTAGAAGAACGAGATCCATTGGGGAAAGAAGCAGGGATAGATATTAACAATCGCATTGAGGCACTAAGAACTCATAGACGTGAGGATAGAAAAGGAGGAAGGTTTGATCGCATTGAAAAGATTGCGGCTTCCTATCGACAGCTGTTTGATGAGGAGGTTGATAACGATTCATTCGACCCGTATGAAACAGGCTTGCTATTGACACATGCTTTTCCAGAAAGGATAGCGTTTGCGCGTCCAGGAAATAATGCACAATTCAAACTTGCAAATGGACGAATAGCAATGGCTGGCCATAAGGATGATTTAGCTCATGAGTCGTGGCTTGCGATCGCTAACCTGGATGCTAGAGATGGGATGGGTAAAATATTCATGGCAGCTCCACTTAATCCAAAAGATTTGGCTACCCGAGTGAAAGAACTGGATGTTGTAGAGTGGGATACTGAAGATGGTGGACTCAACGCGAGCAAAGACTTACGTATTGGAAGTATTGTTTTGAAATCGGTGCCTCTACCAGATCCCGATCCTTCTCACCTGCTAGACGCGATAGTTGAGGCAATTAAAAAACAAGGGCGTACGCTTTTAGACTGGACTGAAGATGTAGAACAACTTCAAAATCGAGTTAAATCCTTGAGGAAATGGCAGCCAACTTCAAATTGGCCAGACATCAGCACAGATACCATGCTAATGACGAATGCTGAATGGCTTGCTCCTTACCTGAGTGATGTAAAGAACCCTCGAGACCTTAAGAAGATCAATCTACATGAGGTCATTTTGCATACTATTGATTACGAAAAACAACAAGAGCTCCATCGATTGGCGCCCGCTAAAATGGAAGTGCCAAGTGGTTCCAATATTAAGATCATGTATCGAGATAATGGAGAAGCACCGGTTTTAGCCGCTCGCATTCAGGAATTGTTTGGGATGGCAGAGACTCCAACCGTGAATGAAGGCAAAATGCCTATGCTTATCCACTTACTTTCTCCGGGCTTCAAACCAGTGCAAGTGACCTCAGATCTTAAAAACTTCTGGAACGAAACGTACTTTGAAGTTCGTAAAGATTTAAAAGGTCGTTACCCTAAGCATCACTGGCCCGACGATCCATGGACCGCAGAGGCAGTGAGGGGAGTGAAGCCGCGTGGTGACGGCAATTAACAAGCTTTATTCATCCTTTAAATGAACGACAGGATTGGTTCTTGTAACGTTTAGCATCTGAACTACTACAATCATTATTAAAATGGTTGTAACTGATAAGATGGCTATGGCACCATGTTGCCAATTAAAGTCAATTCTATTGTGATAGTTGGCCAGCCACTGATCAGTCAAATAGAAACTCATGGGTATGCCTATCAGCAAGCTTAGACTAATCGGGACTATGAATTTTTTGCCCATCATCCACGTGATATGATCATTTGTAGCGCCTAGCACTCGCCTTACGCTTAGCTCTTTCAGCCTACTCTTTATAGCTAATCCTACAAGCCCGAGCAAGCCAAAAGCGGAAATGAAGATTGCAATTAGACTCCCAACTCCTGCGATCTTCGAGATCTTACCTTCTTCTTCGAATCGTTCGCGATGTAAATCTGATAGGTAATCAAACTTGAATGGTATGGGATTAAATACTTCGTCCCAAACCTTGGAAAGTTTTTCCTCCAATAGCAATGGTTCAGCATCAGATTTGATCATAATTTGAGAGCTGATGCGAGAAATGTCTTTGTCAAGAAAAAGTAGTGGGCTTATCTCTGAGCCAGGTCCAAAGGCATAATAATCCTTGAATACACCTACGATGGTAGCGTTAGTAAATCCGTGTGCAGTGAAAGGAATAGTCTTGCCAATTGGATCCATTATTCCGGTCTTGTGGATAAATGACTCGTTCACCAAAACGCCATTCAAAACGCCATCATCCTTTGCTTCATTAATGGAAGTTCCCTCCAGAATTTTTATTCCTAACACATCAATGTATGAACTATCAATGTTGGAAAAAAGCCGACTGAATTTGTTCTTACCATCATCATATCCGGACATTCCATAGCCGCTTGCTCCTGTAAGGTTATCTATCTCAGGAATGGATTTAAAGCCATTCATTAGCACACGTTCTTTGCCACTATTGACTAAGTCTAGTGGCACTCCAATGCGTATTACATTTTCAGTATCGTAACCTCTATCGAATTCCATTAGGTAATGGAGCTGTCCTCGAAAAATCAACATGCATGAAATCATGATGACCGAAATAGAAAATTGAAGAACGAGTAGGCTTTTCGTTATATACGCACTTTTTCCAATTTTTTCTTCACCCTTTAGTGATTTGATAATTCCCAATCTTGAAAGAAGGAAAGAAGGATATAGCCCACTGAGCAAAGCAATTGAAAGTATGATTACTGCTATGATCGGCAACTTACTTGCTGTGAATAAATCTACAAGGCCAAATTGCTTTTCGACAAGAATGGAGAATTGCGGAGCAAGGATGTAAAAAAGAATGATAGCAATCCCTGTAGAAATAAATGTTGTAAGCAGTGATTCGGTCATGAGTTGAAGGAAAATTCCTGACTTAGCAGAACCAATGATTTTACGTACGGCTACCTCTCTTGCTCGATTGATGTAAAGTGAAATGCTGAAATTGGCGTAATTGATGATTGAGATCACTAAACACATGATTCCTGCGATCACAATAAACCATATTAGCTGACTATTTCCTC
>CAZWLS010000324.1:0-4786 GCA_964634415.1 uncultured Roseivirgaceae bacterium
CACCTGTATAACCAATGAATCAAGATCTTCAAAGTTCACCAATCACAAAAAAAATCAAATCAAACTTAATATTACTTACACTGGTATTATTTATTACTGGTGGATGTGCGAGTGTTAAACAACTAGCTGTAGGTAATGATGCAGAGCAACTACTCAAGCAGTCAGAGATATTTTCCTCTCAGTTTACTGGATTTAGTTTATATGATATTGAAGCAAACGCGTTCGTTACTAGCTATAATTCAACATTAAAATTTACTCCAGCGTCAAATACGAAGCTTTTGACAATGTATGCTTCACTTAAATCATTTCAAGATTCAATTCCATCACTCCTCTACTTAAAAGAAGATTCATCAGTCATTGTAGAGCCTATAGGTGATCCAACATTCCTGTACAGTCCTTTTACACGGCAACCAGCATTAGACTTTTTAAATGAATTCAATGAGGTTTCAATTGCTTGGCCTATGGAAGACCCGGCTTCATTTGGGTCTGGGTGGGCATGGGATGACTTTTCCTACCAATATCAAACAAACCGTTCATGGTGGCCGATCTATGGAAATATCGTTAACATACAACAAGTTGATGACTCGCTATCTGTTACTCCATCCTTCTTTACTGACAATGTTTCCATTTTGAGCGGAGAAGTACCAGACAAACTTGTGGATAGAGATATTAAGTTCAACATATTCAATGCTTATCAACCATTAGATAGCAACAGTTTCGATTACAATATCCCATTTGAGTATTCAACTGAACTATTACTTAAGCTGCTGCAAGACACGCTTAAGTCATCAGTTTCTATTTCGAAGATGTCAATTAGTAATCCTGACACGCTCTACTCATACCCTATTGACAGTGTATTGATCAAAATGCTAAAACCAAGTGACAATTTCATTGCGGAACAACTATTATTAATGGCTGCCAGGGAGAATGGTTATTCAGAAATAGCGCCTTTTATAGAAAAGCTTAAGATATCTGGTCTCGTTAGCTTAACAGATATGGTTTGGGTCGATGGTTCCGGCTTATCGCGTTACAATCTTATTGCCCCTGTTGATCAGGTGCGACTTCTAAAAATATGCTTAGATGAGTTTGGTTGGGACAGAATGACATCTCTCTTACCAACTGGAGGAGAAGGAACGCTTGATGAATGGTACCTTCCAGGCGAGGATGAGTCACCATATATCTTTGCAAAAACAGGAACACTTAGCAATAACCACAATTTGAGTGGTTATTTAATTACCCGTTCTGGTAAGAAAATGATATTCTCTTTTATGAACAATCATTACACCCGACCTACATCAGAAATTAAAAAAGAAATGGAGCAGTTTCTTATTAAAGTCAGAGACGCTTATTGATTGTATTCTCTTATCATTCCTCCAGTCAATCGCATTAGTTCTATTTTCGAATTAATCAAATTATAGATTGCTTGAAGCTTCAATATTGAGGCAGACAAATAATTGTTTTGAACATCTCGATAGTCAAAAGAATTAATACTTCCATTTTTAAATTTCTCTTCTGAAAGATCAAGATTTGTCTTAGCTGCCTCTTCTCTTCTTGCATTAATTGCAAAAAGCTGTCTTCGATTATTATATCTATCAAGGCCTGAAAGTAGGTCTCTGTCAAGTGAATTTTCCAACTGGTCTACTCGTAGCTCACCTACCCGCTCATTCACCATCGCATTCTTAATCGCTCGTTTAATTCTTCCTCCATTAAACAAAGTGTATGATAATGTGAAGTTTGCTGTGTAATTATCAGTAACACTATTCAGTCGAGTATCTGGTCCGTTGGAAAAGCCGTTTCCAGTAAAGAAAATAGCGTCGGACAGATCTAAGCTATTCCGATTTTCGGAAAACGATGCAGCCAACGAAAGTCTGGGGTACCTATCAGCATTGCTCAGTTTTGTAGCTTGACCTAATAACGATTGAGTGATGTACTGCTTTTGAAGATCTACATTTTCATGAAACATTTGTTCTCTAAGATCATCATAAACATACTCCTCATCAGGAATGGATAACTCATCTGTAAAAATGTATGTTTTGGTTACATCCTGCTCAGCGAGCAATACATTCAAATCTCTAATTGCATTGCGAAAAACCAATTGCTGATTTATGAAATTGATAGAATCAGTTAGATAATTGCCTTCTTCAAGCAATACATCAGTAGTCACTGCTCCACCCAAGTCCGATTTGACTTTAATATAGTCGTATTTATCCCTAGATAGATCTAGCTGCTTTTCAAACTCTCCTAGGCGTTCTTGTTCCAAAACTGCGAGATAATATCCCAAAACAATGCTTTGAAGGCTGTTAGCGATTACGACAGAGGCATTACCTTCTGTCTCAGCCTGAAGCAATTCCAACCTCTTCTTTGTGATTTTCACTCTGAACCCATCGAAAATGGTCCAATTCACATTAACGACAGGATTTAATGAATTTGACAAAGTCTGTCCTTGAGTCGCTGTTGGAAATGCTACTTTGACATTATCAGTCAAATTATTATTCTGATTCAGGTTCAATGATATGGTTGGCCATCTGCCAGCCTCTCCCCAATTGTTATTGTTTTGGGCGACCTCCACATTTCCTTCTTCAATTAATATATTGTAGTTCCGCTTTAGCCCTATTTGAATTGCATCGCTAAGAGACAATTGCTCCTGCGCTTTGGCATGAAAAAGGCATAGTATTCCTAGTGAAAAAAGTAGTTTCTTCATGTGTAGTAGATAATTAGGTTATGCAGATTCCTTGTATTTTTCCATTCTTCGCTCATCAATGAGAACACGTTCAACATCTTCTCTTGTAGGCTTCTCACCTGTCCACAACCACTTAGCGGCTCTTCGAATGTCATTAAACAGCACAATGAACACTGGAAAGAATAACAGTATTATAAATGTACCAATGAGTACTCCATATGCCACTGAGATCGCCATTGGTATCAAGAATTGAGCTTGGAAACTGGTTTCCTTTATCAACGGATATAACCCAAGAACGGTAGTCAACGAAGTAAGCATTATTGGTCGGAACCTCGAAAGACCTGCGTTATACGCCGCCTGATAAACGGTCATACCTTCATCTTTCACAAGTGAGTTGAACTTTGACAAGAAGACCACTGCATCATTGATGATTACACCGGATAGCGCCACCATCCCCCAAACACTTAGTAAGGAAACAGGAAGTTCTTTCGCAGGCGATATCCAATCTTCAATACCATGTCCAAGAATTGCACCAAACCAACCTAATGGAATCATCATGATTATTAGCAATGCCTGATAATAAGATCTGAATGTGATCATCAGAATAAAAAATATTAATAAGAAGGCTCCACCAAAATACAATCCTATCTCTTTTCCAGCTCGCTCACTTTGCTGCGATTGCCCTCCATAGTCGACAATAACAGATGGATACTTCTCATTGAGCGCAGGCACAATCTCATCTTTGATCTTATTTAATATTGGAGGTACTTCTCCAAAAGGATCTATCATCTCTGCCTCTACCGTAATGGCTCTTGAAGTATTATAATGTTTGATCCCTGAGACACCTCGTTCAATCTTGTAATTCGCCAATTGGGTAAGTGGGAATTCTTCTCCTGTTGGAGTTTTAATTTTGATATCTTCCAATTGGTTAATGCTCTTACGCCCCGATTCAGGATATCTTACCCAAACCCTGAGTTCGTCATTCCCTTTCATGAAACGCTGTACTTCCTCACCAAAGAAGCCTTGCCTCATTTGCTTGGTAATATCATTGTGATTCAATCCAAGGAAATAGGCTTCTGGCCTCAGATCAAATAACATCTCTCTTCTGCCTACTGGCACATTATCTTCTATTTCTTTGAGATCTGCTATTCCTGCCAATTCATCTTTCAAAAATTGTTTGGCTTCGCCTAGCTCCTCGTAATTTTTTCCCATTAAACGCATCGAAACAGGCTTCCCAAAACGATTACCACCTCCAATTGCAAATTTTTCAGCTTCTCCTACCGGGCCTATTTCGGCTCTGATCCTTTCTATCAAATCAAACTGATTCAATCCATAATCGTCAAGCTCCTTATAAAAGATATTGATAGAACCTGTATGAGATCCAGACTCCCATTGTGAAAAACCAATATTAGTGAATGTATTGTTGATGATATTTTCTTCCATTGCCAACTCATCCTTCATCTCATCATTTATCTTCCAAATAGCATCTTCAAATTTCTTAAGGTACTGCTCTACTTTTTGTTCCCTCTCACCTGGCTTAAAAGCAATATTTACATTGAAGCTATTGAATGGAATCTGAGGGAAAAATGTTGCTTTTATCTGTCCTCCTGCAAGAAGTCCCATGATTATGACAAGAAATCCAGCAAGCATCGATAATGACACCCATCTTTTTTGCATGGTAAACCTTAAGCCTCTTCCGTAGACATTGTCGCGTAGGTAATCAATTGTACCATTAAGCGTCTTTCTGATTTTATAGCTTCGTGTATTCTCTTTTTTAACCTTAAGTACTTTTTTACTAGCAAGGTGGGCCGGAAGAACAAAGAATGCTTCTAAAAGCGAAAACCCTAAGCTAAAGCAGACAACGAATGCCATATCACGCAGAAATTCAAAGCCGCCAGTAAGCAATAGCAGTGGCATGAATGCAACTATCGTAGTGGTCACGGAAGTGAATACGGCAGGAAGTACTTCAATCGTACCATTAACAGCAGCCTTGATGGGATTCCCATGTTTTTCAAAGTGAGAATATATATTCTCTGCAATCACAATCCCATCATCCACAAGAATTCCGATTACGAGGATCATTCCAAAAAGTGAGATCATGTTAAT
>CAZWLS010000325.1:0-4764 GCA_964634415.1 uncultured Roseivirgaceae bacterium
TTATTCACATGCTAGAGTACTTCAAAACTATTTTATCGAAAGTAAGCTTTGATAAACGGCTATTTGAAAAGGAACTTCGGAAAGCAATCAAGGCATTAATTCCTGACGAAGTAACTGAACTAAAGGAATGGTGTTATGCCAAGTTTGGCAACAGGTACGAACCCATTCTGGTCACATGCTTCTCTGATTAATATAAAAAGCCCCGATGTCTGCACATCGGGGCTTTCTTTTTCTAAATGTTCTTCTATTTTTTGTTTTGAAATTTCTTTAAGATCTGCTCCATATGCTTTCCTGCTGCTTCTCTTCCGCCCAACCCATAAGACAGTGCTACGGCAACAGCAATAGCTCCAAGAGTAAGTCCAAAGGCTAACTCTACGATGCTATTAGCAATTCCCATCGTGCGAAGTGCTATAGCCAAGAACAATCCAATGATTGCGACTCTGGCTATTCCTGCCACGAATGTGTTAGAACTCATAGACTTGTAAATAATTGATCCTAGGAAATTACCCATCACTAAGATCACCAATCCAAAGAGTACATTGCCTGATAGATTTAGGATCGTATGCAGTACCTCAGCTAGACGATCAAGCCCCAACATTTCTACTCCGGAGATCACTCCAAAAAACACCATGAAGAAAAATATGATGTTCGCCACTATGGAAGAAAGTTTCTGCTCGCCTAAAATGGATCCCAATTGTAATTTTTCTACTAATGAATCAATCCCCAGATTGGCTAACAAATCTTTTACAAATGAGGTTATAAATCTTCCTCCAACCACAAAGATTGTTATGATCAGTACTGCTCCGATAATGTTAGGAACTGAATCCAACATTTGATGCAAAACATTATTCGCTGGATTAGTAATCGCCTCTAAATGGAGTGCATTAAGCCCTTGAATTATAAAAGGAATAAAAATTACAACGAAAACCACTTGCTGGATGAAATGCACCAACTTATCGGTTTCCTTGAAACCCATGTTGTTTGCCAACCGATCGAAGAAGCTTCCCGCCATCTTGACAAGGTTTGATATGAATTTTGCGATTATATAACCAATGAAGATAATCGCCATACCAGCAAGAATATTCGGTATGAATCCTAAAAACTCATTGAGCATGTTGCGGATTGGATCCAACACATAACTTACGCCTAGCATCTCTAGAACGATAAGAAGAATGATGAGCATAAGAATGTAATACACCAAGTTCGCAATGAACTTATTGGTATCAACAATGGTGTTGCCCAAGAGGCGTTCATCCCACTCGGTCTTTTTCATTAGGCTATGCACTACTTTTCTCACAAGCACTGCAAAAAGCCAACCGACGATCAATACAACTACAGCTCCCACTACACCTGGAAGTGAATCGCTAATGGTATGAATCAAACGCTCTAAATAGTCTGGCATGTTCATGGTTAGGTTGGTTTAATTAAAATTAATCTTCTATTAATCCAAATATAGGCATTTTAGTAACTACCTATCACCATGAAAATTGATGTTATTCCATCACTCGGCCGTCCTCCAAATTGATCACTCGTGATCCATATTCGGCAAACTTCTCATTGTGAGTTACTTGGACAATCGTCATTCCTTCTTTGTGCAATTGCTTAAGAACATCCATTACTTCTTCACCTTGCGAAGAATGAAGATTACCAGTAGGTTCATCTGCCAACAGCAATTGAGGTTTGCCGATAATGGCTCTTACCACTCCAACTAACTGTTGCTGACCGCCTGACAGTTGCTCTGGGAAGAGATCTTTTTTCGCAACCATATTGAATCTATCAAGCATTTCAGCAATCATACTTGCACGCTCTTTTCCTTTGATTCCTCGATAGATCAGTGGTGTTTCAATGTTTTCATACACAGTGAGCTCATCAATCAGATGGTAGGCCTGAAAAATAAATCCTATGTGTTCTTTGTGAATCCTGGAGATTCTCTTCTCGCGAAGCTTGTGTACAGGTTCGTCCATGAAGTAGTATTCTCCTTCAGAAGGTCTGTCAAGCATTCCTACGATGTTGAGTAAAGTAGATTTACCGGAACCAGAAGGTCCCATTATGCTTACAAATTCACCTTGCTTAATCTCAAGATCAATTCCTTTTAAAATGAAGGTCCGTTGATACTTAGATTCAATGAATTTGCTTACGTCTTTTAGGTTTATCATTTATTTGAGGTTTTTGACAAGCTAAACCTAACGAAATCAGATGAATTTAGATACACAATTCACACATGTATCTATCTGGTTTTTAATAAAAGTTTAGCCAAATGCCAGAATGCTACAAGATTTTAAATGCTGAAATTTTTAATCTCAATTAAATCAAATATAGAATCGTAATGCATTCCTTTCAACAAATAATACCCTCAATGCTTCTTGAATCTTAATTGAAATCCATCAGATGCACGTTGATCAACAGTAAGTTGACCATCAACAATGGATACGACACCCAGGTTTTGAGAATCAACCTCAAGGATCTTCACATCATTAAATTCCTGTATGGAATAGTTGTAGGTGCCAGTAGCTAACCCATCATAAATGGCATTAGCGCCTTGGTTATTATTTACTATGATCACTTCCTCATCTCCAAAATCCCAAGTAATTGTCCCCTCCGAAAAATTTACATCAATACCTGTAAGCCCGCCATTCACGTTTACGAGATCCCATTTTTGTTGAATTAGATTTTCTATCGAAGAATCGCCACTATAGTCGTAAAGAAGCGGCTCATCATATCCATCAATATTCAAGATAATTCGTGTGTAGTCTTCAGTTTGAATAGGGATTAAATCGAATGATACAGTCTTTGTAAATACGGCTGCACAGGCCTCCGGATTATCCAAAATCATTTTTAGGTTTCTTTGAATAGGAAAAGACTCGAGAATCACCTCTTCATCAACCATTTTTTCTTTCCAACTCTCACCACTACATCCAGATGCAGAATATTCTATTTGTAAGCAATTTTCTTGAATGCTAGCAGAAATAATTGTGTAAAAATCGGAGGTCTCATTTTGATATGAATTTGCATCCAATGCCACTATTGAATCGCAATTCGATGCCTTCACACCATCTTCTTCGCATGCATTAAACAACGCCAATAGCATGATAAGAACTACTCCTTTTAGAAATGTAGATGTCAGTGAGAAATTAACCATGTACTATTAATACAGCTAACTCCGAAAAAAACCCTACTATAAAAGATCATTTGCCAGATTCGCCAACTCAGATCTTTCACCCTTCTCGAGTGTAATGTGAGCAAACATTGGGTGATCTTTTATTCGATCAATTAAATAAGAAAGGCCATTGGATTGCGAATCCAAATATGGAGTATCAATTTGATAGATATCCCCAGTAAAAATGATCTTCGTGTTTTCTCCTGCTCGAGTAATTATGGTTTTCACTTCATGTGGAGTTAAGTTCTGAGCTTCGTCTACAATAAAGAAAATATTGGATAAGCTTCTACCTCGAATGTAAGCCAGTGGAGTTATCATCAGTTTTTCCTGATTTACCATATCCGTAATTCGGGTAAACTCCTTATCATTTTCCCTAAACTGGTGCTGGATAAACTTTAGATTGTCCCATAAAGGCTCCATGTAAGGATTGAGCTTAGACTTTATATCTCCAGGTAAATATCCGATGTCTTTATTACTCAATGGGACGATTGGCCTTGCCAAATAAATTTGTTTGAAATTCCTCCTTTGCTCAAGTGCCGAAGCCAGCGCTAGTAGCGTTTTGCCAGTACCCGCCACACCATTGATACTTACCAACTTAATGTTCGGATTAAGCATAGCATGCATAGCAAAGGTCTGTTCAGCGTTCTTAGGTTTAATTCCATAGACCATTTGCTTTTCGACCTTCTCAACTGCATCCTCCACTGGATTATAGTATCCTAAGACCGAATTTTTCTCGCTTTTAAGAATGAAGTAATTGTTTGCCGGAAATTTCTTACGCTTTAGGATTTTCTTACGGTCAATTACATTCTTTTTGAATAATTCATCTATGTGTTCCGAGTTTATATCTTCGAGCTCGGTCATCCCTGTAGTAAGGGTGTTTACATTTTTAATTTTCCCTGTCTCATAATCTTCCGCGTGCAGCTCCAGGGATTTAGCTTTTAGCCTAAGGTTAATATCTTTCGACACCAAGATCACCTTACGCTTTGGCTCTTGTTCTTTTATAGTCAAGGCAGCATTTAGAATACGATGATCGTTTTTGCCGTCATTATAAATCTGGGTAGCATCTAGCGTACTATCAGAATCCATGATAACCTTAAAATTGCCTTTCGATTTCCCATTTAGCGGGATCCAATCTTGTAAGCTATGATCCTTTGCTAGGCGATCCAAAAGTCTAATGAACTCTCTGGCTTCGAAATTTTTAGTGTCATTCCCCTTCTTGAATTGATCAAGCTCTTCAAGGACAGTGATTGGAAGTCCTACATCGTGCTCCGCAAAATTTAGAATTGAATCATGTGAAAATAATATTACTGAAGTATCAAGAACAAAAATTTTCTTCTGCTTGGAGGTTTTTGCCATGCGGATGTGTGGTTTACATTTCCAATAAGGATCTAACGTAATATTGGAGTTTCACTTGAAAAAAAGAAGTGATTGCAGAGGAATTTCTCGAAAATTATTCGACCGGCATAAAAATGTCTCCACCTTCTTTCGGCTCTATTTTTAAAGCACCAGATAAAGCTTGCTTCTAACAAGTTAATCCATCTTGCTTTATCTTGTGCTTTAAAAATGTCTCCACCTTCTTTCGTCTCTATTTTTAAAGCACCAGATAA
>CAZWLS010000326.1:0-4751 GCA_964634415.1 uncultured Roseivirgaceae bacterium
AGAATCTCACTCAGATCAATATTTACCAGAAGATTATCCGATTTCACTAGAATATACTGAGAGGACGAGTTCCCTTGCATCTCCTGGAACAGTCGATCAATAGCATCTTTCTCCTCCTTTAGTTGATTTACCTCCCTCGCCGCTTTATTAGCCTTAATTTCTGCAAGGTTACGTTCTTGCTGCAACTCATAAATCTTCTCGTACTGCTTACCATAATCGTGAATGATCCAAGCATATTGATCATCACATGCCGCACTATGCTTAGATACTGAAAAATCATAATAGGAAGTCTTGCCTGCAAGATCCACGTTTACACAATCAAATGACAGTGATTCGTTTTCAGTTAATGAAGCCAGCATATCTTCCATCCCACAAAACATGGTATCTGAGAATACATTAAATGTAGTATCTGAAAGCTTTACTAATGCGTCATCAGATTCTACCACAGCTCCATTCTGGTCAAATATGACTATTTGAATGTTCTTATGAGCTTCTTTGTATTTAATTTCTTCTAGATCCATGATTGACATTTTTATCAAATAAGTTCTTGAGCTAATTGGATAAAAGATTCTTCTACATGATCTCCAGTTTTGGCACTTGTAGGTTTGAAATCCATTGAAATTTCCTTCTTTAAATCCTCAATGAATGTAGAATCAACTAAATCCGATTTGTTGCCCAATACGATGGCTGGTGCATCCTTTAATTGTTTACTTATGGTGAATAGGTCATTTTGTAAGTTGGTGTATGTCTCTTCTCTCGATAAATCAAAAACATAAAGAATCCCATGAGCTCCGGCTAAATACTTTTCTGGTATTTTCATGGCCGTAGATTCACCCGCAATATCCCAAAGCATAAGCTTGATCTGTGTATTGTTGACTTCCACTACCTTTTTATCAATTTTTACTCCTATTGTGGTGAGGTATTGATCCGAAAATTTCTGATGTACAAAACGCTTTACTAGCGAAGACTTTCCTACTCCGAAATGTCCGACTAAAACAATCTTTTTTACAATCTCCATAATGTCAGTGTGTCCTTATTTGTGTGTTACTATAAGGAATTGGTTAGGTTCTATTCTTTCGGACAATTTAGAGAGTTATCACTAATACTTAATAAACTCCGCTTCAAAAAAGAGAGTCGCCTCATTTGAGGCGACCCTGTATCAGGCGGTAAATTATTCTTTTTGTTCATCCCCCACTAAACTGGAGATTACAACCAAATCATGCCCTCTTAATTAGTTCAATAGCTGCAAAGTCGCGCCCAACGAACAGAATTCTCGGTAAGCAACAATTGGGTTGAGAGGTGAAATCTCGACAAACGGCGTTGGTCTAATATTTAGAGAAATGCTTCATCTTGGAATTCGATCCATCTAGCTTTATTATATGAAGCTGATAGTGAAATCTCTCTTTATAATAGCGCTTTGTCCATTTCTCGCCCATGCACAATTTTATAATTGCGCCAATCCTAACTATGATTTTCTAAAAAATGCGTTGGGAGAATGGACTGTTCAAACAACTGATCGTGTGGCGATTGGACAATATGAGAGTAACCAAGGAAAAGCAACCATATCAAATGCCATTGCAGGATGTGGCATTGACATTTCGTTTGATGGCATCTATAAGGGAAAGCCTTATGCCAGAAAGGCAATCATCACGGGAATAGATTCAATAAACATACAGATGGTTTCAATGGACTCTGAGCATGGAGGATTTTTAACATATGAGGGCCAGTTGGCAGATGAGAAATTAGAACTAGTATGGTATAGAGATCAATCAGTTGGTCGGCTTCGGTCTAAGTACGAATTACATTTTAAGGATGAATCACAATTCGAGTTTTCATCTTACTTATCCACCGATCATGGTGAAACCTGGGCGTTAACTCATCAGAGAATTTTCAGTAAAGCAACATCCAAACCACGCACCAATTTCTTTGCAATCATTGTTAAAGACATCGACAGCTCCATCAAATGGTATTCGGATGCATTGGGCTTTGATTTGATAAATATCAATCGGATAGAAAGCAAAGGCCTATCCATCGCAAACCTTAAATCAGCGGACAATAAACTAGAACTGATTCAGATTGACTCAAGTTTATCACCAAGCGACCTAATAGCATCTAATCAAAGAATGCAGGGCTTGTTTAAGGTAGGTTTTACCGTTGATAAAATCAGCCCCTACATAAGTAAACTAAAGAAATGGAATCCTGATTTTGATGAGTCAGTAGTAACAGATCTAATCTCAAATCAATCAATGATTGTCTTCAGAGATCCCGACGGGAATCGCATACAACTTTTTGAAGCAAACTGATTCATTGCTACATCTCCAAATCTATATTTGCTAGAAACAGTAAGCTTATGGATAATGTAGCAAATCTGATCGCAACACTTGATCTTGAACCACACCCTGAAGGAGGTTATTTCACAGAAACCTACCGAAGTGAGGAATACATAAGCGCGGAAGCACTATCAGAAGAATATGTAGGAAGCAGAAACCATTCCACCTGTATTTATTTCCTATTAACTTCAGATATGTTCTCGGCATTTCATAAAATCAATCAAGACGAAATCTGGCATTTTTATCAAGGATCACCAATTCAACTTCATACCATATCCGAAGAAGGAAATCATGAGGAATATTTAATTGGAGTCGATCTATCACAAGGACAATCTCCACAATTGGTAGTGCCCGGCAATCATTGGTTTGCGGCCAAAATTATTGATCCCGACAGTTATGCGCTTGTGGGATGTACGGTAGCTCCAGGGTTCGATTTCCAAGACTTTACGCTAGCAAAAAGAAAAAAGCTCATTGAGCAGTTTCCACAGCATAGTGATTTGATTACGGAGTTTACAAGGGACGGCTAGCAACCAAAGTCCGCTCCTTTTCTCCACATGTCCAGCGCCTTGTTGATAAAAGAATCAATTTGAGTCTCTGAAATATTCGTTGACTTTTTAAATCGAAGGCATCCTTTGCCATGATCTATACCAGCTAGTAACTTACCGCTAGGATCTACTTTGCTCGCGTTGCCTACGTAAAGAGCAACATAGTTTTTTTGGGCATTCAACTGAAACATGATGCCTTTTTCATCTGCATAGCTAAGCATCTTATACTTTATCCCTTCTTCAAGACTTAACCCAAGAAGCATTTTTCTTAACTCCGTGAGTTTTTCTTTTCTCCAGTCATCTTCGAGAAGACTCATGTATTCGGAAGGATTTGATGCTTCGTACTGCATTACATATTGCGTCTATATTGTCCACCAACCTCAAACATTGCATGCGTGATCTGTCCAAGCGAACAATACTTAGTTGCTTCCATCAGCGTAGCAAACGTATTTTCGTTGTGTAGTGCAGTTTCTTGCAACTTGGTTAACATCTCATCTGATTTACCCTTATTGCCATCCTTCAGTGCATTCAAGTTGGTTATCTGCTGTTCTTTTTCATCTTGAGTTGCTCTGATTACCTCATCTGGAATGATCGTTGGAGAACCTTTAGATGAAAGGAATGTATTTACCCCAATAATTGGCAATTCACCAGTATGCTTTTTGGTCTCGTAGTACAGGGATTCTTCTTGAATCTTACCTCGCTGATACATACTTTCCATCGCTCCGAGCACCCCTCCTCTTTCAGTAATTCGATCAAACTCCATCATAACCGCCTCCTCTACCAAGTCTGTCAGCTCCTCAGTAATGAAAGATCCTTGCATTGGGTTTTCATTCTTCGTAAGACCTAATTCCTTGTTGATGATCAATTGGATCGCCATGGCACGACGAACAGAATCTTCTGTTGGCGTTGTAATGGCCTCATCGTATGCATTTGTATGCAAAGAATTACAGTTATCATAGATCGCATAAAGTGCCTGCAATGTGGTTCGGATATCATTGAAATCGATTTCTTGGGCATGTAGCGAGCGTCCTGAAGTTTGAATGTGATACTTCAGTTTTTGAGCTCTTTCATTTGCTCCGTACTTCAACTTCATTGCCTTAGACCAGATTCGTCTAGCCACACGTCCGATAACTGCATATTCTGCATCTACTCCGTTTGAGAAGAAGAACGATAGGTTTGGAGCAAACGCATTGATATCCATGCCTCGAGAAAGGTAGTATTCAACGAATGTAAATCCGTTCGCCAATGTAAATGCGAGCTGTGTGATCGGATTCGCTCCCGCCTCTGCAATGTGATAACCTGAAATAGAAACAGAATAGAAGTTTCTGACCATGTTATCAATAAAGTATTGCTGTACATCGCCCATAAGCCTCAATGAGAACTCGGTTGAGAAAATACAGGTATTTTGTGCTTGGTCTTCTTTCAGTATGTCTGCCTGTACAGTACCTCTAACTGAAGAAAGTGCTTTCACTTTCATCTCCTGATACACATCTGCTGGCAATACTTGGTCACCAGTAACACCTAGAAGCATTAACCCAAGTCCATTGTGACCTTCAGGAAGATCACCTTTATAAACAGGTCTTGCAACACCTCTATCCTTGTATATTTTGTCAATCTTCTTGTCGATCTCTTTTTCCATTCCCTGCTCAGTAATGTACTTCTCACATTGCTGATCGATTGCAGCATTCATGAAGAATGCACATATAGTAGCTGCAGGTCCATTGATAGTCATTGATACCGAAGTGGTCGGATCACATAAATCAAAGCCTGAGTATAGTTTTTTCGCATCATCGAGACAGCAAATACTCACACCTGAGTTACCTATCTTTCCATAAATATCGGGACGGTAGTCCGGATCCTCTCCATAAAGTGTCAC
>CAZWLS010000327.1:0-4709 GCA_964634415.1 uncultured Roseivirgaceae bacterium
GAAGGTGGTAGAAGTTATTTGAATTTGATTTATGATAATTTCACAGCAACTTTTACATCTGATATTCGTGTTGGCTGTGCCCCAGCAGTGGTTCAATTTACGGATAATACAGATAATGCTACCTCTCGAACTTGGACATTTCCTGGTAGTGATAAAGAGTCTTCTTCCTCAAGAAGTGTATTTGTAACATATGACCAACCTGGTTCTTATAGCGTTACATTAGCTGTAACAAACTCTGAAGGTCAAGAATCAATAATTACTAGAAACAATTATATTCTCATCAAGGATCCATTGGAAAATCTTAGTCAGGACACTACTTACCAAACATTTGATAGTGAGGATCTTCCTGCTAAATGGTCAGTAGAAAATGATGATTCTGGTACATCTTGGGAGTTCACTGATGTTTCAGCCGATGACGAAAGTGGTTCTTATTTTATAGATAATTATAATTATGGAGCTGAACTTTTTCCGCAGTATGATGATATTAACTTAAGTTCTTTTGACTTAGGAGATTTGAAGTCACTGAAAATAGAGTTCGAATATGCGTACACGAACAGTATTTTTCAAGATGGTGTAAGTCTTCTTGCATATGATACACTTACGATTGGCTATAGAAATGATTGCAGCGATGCGATTAAAATAGTTAAAAGAATAGGTGGTGAGGAATTACGAACAACATCTTCAGGAAGAAGTGATTTCTTTGTTCCGACAAGTGACGAATGGGCTACAATGTCCGTCACTATCTTTAAGAAAGATATTTCAGGATTTACTGATATTGTCTCTTTAAATCCTTTTATAAGAAATGAATCTGGAAATGGCAATAATCTTTACATTGACAAGGTTCAAATGATTCCTGATTTCACATTGGATTCCCTTGAATTTTTTAGGGCTAGAAATGATGGTTCACAAATTACTTTAAGATGGTCAAACCCTGCGGTTAATAGTAGATCTGTATTGATTGAAAGGAGCATTAATAACGGGGAATTTGAACAAATTGATTCTATTGATCCCTCGATATCTGAATACATTGATGATTTATCATCTATCGATAATGAATTTGAATCTATCGCATATCGAGCAAAAAATATTAATGACTTAGGGGAATCTTCTTTTTCAGCAATTGCTGAGGTGAGCCTGGTATTAACAAGTGCCGCGGATCAAATTGATTTTAAAGTATATCCTAATCCTACTAAGGGAAATATTTCAGTGCAAACAGATATAAATTCAGTTTATAGTATTGAGATAATGGATTTAAGCGGTAGAGTTGTTAAGAAGGTAGAAACTA
This sequence comes from uncultured Roseivirgaceae bacterium, assembly GCA_964634415.1. Classification (GTDB taxonomy): domain Bacteria; phylum Bacteroidota; class Bacteroidia; order Cytophagales; family Cyclobacteriaceae; genus Ekhidna. The sequence continues at coordinate 1,286 of CAZWLS010000327.1, forward strand.
ATCAAAATGAAACACAGGTAGATTTATCTTCTTTGGAAGGTGGCCTGTTTTTTGTTAGAGTAAATGATGGTAGAAGTACTACCTTAAGAAAAATTGTTAAACTGGACTGAAGAGGAATAAAATGATAAAAACCAGAATATTCACTATTGCACTTTTATTAGTATCGATTATTTCAAACGCACAAGACGCTAGAATAGGTGATATACTTGACCCTAATCGTAACAATCGCGGCTTATGGGATTCTGCAAGTGCAGATGAAATAAAAGGTAGCCCATACTTGTTTGATGAATGGTACGTAGGAGAGATTAAAACCAAATTGGGTAGCGTATACCCAAATGTGAAAATCAAGTACGCTGCATATACAGATCAATTGTTTTTCTTAACAGAGGATGGTGATGAAAGAGCGATAGCAAGAGAAAAAGTACACTATTTTCAATTTAACGACGAGGATGGAAAAAGTTACTTGTTTGAGCATATCCCTTATCAGGGGTATCTTCTTAGAGTAACTAAATCTGAAAATATTACCTTGTACAAGAAGATAGAAAAAACAATCAAGGAGGCTCCTAAAAATAATGGCTATAATGCCTCTACGGGTAAGGATGAATTTGTTGAATCTAGAGTATATTATATATTGACCAAGTCAATCGTAGAGCCGGTTCCGGGTAAAAATGATTATGTAAATATTTTTCCTGATAAGAAAAGTGAAATCATGAATTTCATCAAGAAAAATAAGGTGAAGTTTAAAAAGGATGAGAAGATGATCGAGCTTGTTAAGTTCACCCAATCTTTGATATAGGTAAGAATATTTAGAAATATTTATAATTAAGCCCTTCTTAGAAGGGCTTTTTTATTTCTAATCGCACATATCTTTGCATAATGTTAGTTGTCTATAGGAAAGAGCATTTTAATGCAGCACATAAGCTTTATAACCCAAATTGGTCTGAAGAGAAGAACATAGAAGTTTTTGGGCCATGTGCGAATGAAAATTGGCACGGGCATAACTTTGAATTGATTGTAGGAGTAAAAGGTCAGCCAGATTCTGAGACTGGCTTTGTTATAGATCTTAAGCAGCTTAGCAACTTAATGAAGTCGGAGATTGTAGATAAGGTTGACCATAAAAATCTTAATCTGGATGTACCTTTTATGAAAGATAAAATGGCAAGCTGTGAAAATCTAATTTTAGAGTTTTGGAAAATATTAGAACCTAAAATTTCAAGCATTGCTCCAAAAGCAAAACTCTATCATTTAAGGCTTTATGAAACGCCAAGAAACTTCGTCGATTATTACGGAGATCAATGAGATATCTTATAAATATCGCTTCCGGTGAAGCCATAAGTTATACTTCATTACTACTTACAGAAATATTAAGATATGACGTTAGGGCTGAGATAGATATTAATGAATCTGGTCAGATTATTTCTTATGAAGAAACCAATCTAAAATGCTCGAAAAAGCCATTTAATAAAAGAGAATTAAAGAATGACTATGACCTTACTCTAGTAATAGGGGATAGGTTTAAAAGTGTATTTCAATATGCACCTGAAAGTGGTCTCAAATGCTTTATTCAAATCACTACTAATTCTAGAATAGGCAGGAAAGTTAATAGCCAAGCATTAGAAGTATTTGATCGAGTATATACAGACCTTCCTATTTATTCTAAGCAAAACATACATATTGGCCATTTTTTTAATGACGTTGTTCGTAAGCATAGCTTCGAAGAGCAAACACCTGATCTGCCTGTAGTTGGAATATCAATATCTAGTAAGAGAAACTTAAATAAAATAACCAAACTCATAAGGGAAGCTTCACATAAAGTAGATTGTATTTGGTCCATTTACAGCAATGGAATAGATATTAAGAAACTTCAAAATCTTGATAAGGTAGAATTCACATCCAATCAATTGGATCAATTGAAAAATTCAAATATTTGCATCGTGGATTCTGAACTGAATTCAATTGCATCAATCCTCTTAAATTGTCCTCAAATACTTATCTCCATTAAAGCTGGCTTTTTAGGATTAAGAAAACCAGAAACAATAATTATTAATGAGCTGCTTGATGAGGATCTCTTGAGTACCTTTTCTTTGAACCAAGTTGAAGATATTATAAAAGAGATACAGTCAATTTTAACTGATCACGAATATTGTGCATCAATGCTTACAGCATATCAAGGTTTCAAAGAAAAAGTAGGAACCGGACCTGTAATTAGAGAAACTGCACGCGAAATTGTAGACTGGATAGAAAAAGATGAAGTTTAAGCTGCTCTTAGCTTGTTGAATTTTGATTTCTCAAACTTCTCCGCAGCATAAGCTCTATCAATCACCATTTCTTTAATGTCTTTGTTGGATGGTAATTCGAACATAGCATCAGTGACAATAGCCTCACAGATGGATCTTAATCCACGAGCTCCAAGTTTGAATTCCATGGCTTTCTCTACAATGTAATCCAAAGCATCATCTTGGAGTTCTAACTTAACATCCTCCATGTCGAATAGCTTTGTATATTGTTTTACCAATGCATTCTTAGGAGCTGTAAGAATTTGCTTCAGTGCCTCATTGTTTAATGGATCAAGATGTGTTAATACTGGAAGACGTCCTATCAATTCAGGAATCAGACCAAAACTCTTAATGTCTTGCGCAGTAATGTATTGAAGAAGATTTTCCTTGTCAATCACACCAGAGTTGAATTCATTATCGTTGGCAAATCCAATTGGACGGGTGTTTAATCTATTAGCAATGTGTCTTTCAATTCCATCAAAGGCACCACCACATATAAATAGAATATTCTCAGTATTTACATTGATCATTTTTTGATCGGGATGCTTTCTCCCACCTTGTGGTGGAACATTAACTGTAGTTCCTTCTAACAATTTCAGAAGTGCTTGTTGCACACCTTCGCCACTTACATCACGGGTTATGGATGGGTTGTCAGATTTTCGCGCGATCTTATCAATTTCATCTATGTAAACGATGCCTCTTTCCGCAGCTTCTACATCATAATTGGCAGACTGAAGTAATCGAGTAAGAATACTTTCTACATCTTCACCTACATACCCCGCTTCAGTTAATACTGTTGCATCTGCGATACAAAAGGGTACTTGTAGGATCTTAGCTAGCGTTCTTGCAAGATAAGTTTTACCTGTACCAGTCTGGCCTACCATGATGATATTAGATTTTTCAATCACAACATCATCTTTATCATCCTTTTGCATCAATCGTTTGTAGTGATTGTAAACAGCAACTGAGATGAATTTCTTAGCTTCATCCTGGCCTATTACAAACTCATCAAGATGCGATTTCATATCCGCCGGCTTGATGAGTTTGAAGTTTGGACTTTCATTCTCAGACGTAGTTTTAAGTTCTTCATTCAATATCTGCTGAGCCTGAGCAATACACTTATCACAGATGTGCGCGTGTATTCCTGA
>CAZWLS010000328.1:0-4690 GCA_964634415.1 uncultured Roseivirgaceae bacterium
AGCATACAATCTGTTGGCTAGGTCTTTATTGCGGCACATTTGGCTCACGCGATTATATTCATTCACATGGCTGGCGGAATTATTCTTATGTGTGGTGCACTGACTAGATGGATGTGTATTTTAAATATCCCTATTTTGGCTGGCGCAGTCATTTTTAATTACAAGCAGATGCTTACAGAAAATAATTATATGGAATTCCCAATGGCAATGATAGTGCTATCGCTTCTTCTCTTCATAGCCATTGTAGGTAGTGGCAAGTTTTCGTTAGACCACATCAAAAAGCAACGACTGAACATGAAATCGACTTAACGAAGTAATAAAGAACTGTCTCCGTAACTTAAAAACCTATAGTTGTTATTAACTGCAGATTCATATACCTTTTTCCAGTCGTCACCAATAAACGCGGCTACTAGCAATATGAGGGTCGATCCAGGAAGATGATAATTAGTTACTAGACCATCGCATATTTGAAATTGATAGCCCGGATAAATAAAAATTTCTGTTTGACCTCCAATTTTATCTATCCCTTCTTCGTTCATGTGACTCACCACTGCCTGAAGTGCGGTATTACGTTCTATTGCATTTAGCCTGTATGGATCAGTTTTTTGGATAAAGAAATTTTTATCTCCACTTATTAATCTCACTCCATACCAATAAAGGCTTTCAAGCGTACGCATAGATGTTGTCCCAACCGCAATTACTTTTTTAGCTTCAAGTAAATTTTCAATGTTCTTCTTGTCAATCCAAATCTGTTCATTATGCATCGGGTGATCTGCAATATTTTCACTCTTTATTGGTTGGAAAGTACCAGCCGACACGTGTAGTGTTAGATAATCAGTTTTGATTCCTTTTGATGAAATCTTATTGATTATCTCATCAGTGAAATGGAGTCCTGCTGTGGGAGCAGCTACAGCACCTTTCATTTTCGAATAAACTGTCTGATACCTTTCTTGATCAGATTCTTCTACATCTCTATCTATATATGGTGGAAGTGGTATTTTCCCTATTTCTGTTAGTAGATCTGAGAATGTTAAGTTGTTGGTCCATTTAAATGTGACTTCTGAGTCACTGGTACGAATTGCTTCTAATGACAATGATTCAAGATGAAGAGATGTTTGTTGTTCCCATTTTTTAGCGTTTCCAATCATGCATTTCCAACTACATGAATCTGTTGCATTCATTACTTCTTCATGAACTTTTGATGGCAACATAGGCTCTAGTAAAAAAATCTCAATTCTTGCTCCTGTTTCTTTATGCAGGATAATTCTTGCAGGTATTACTTTGGTGTCGTTGAAAACAAGCAGTGATTGATCTGGAATTAGGTTTTCAATGTCCTTAAATTCGTAATGAGAAATATCTCCTTGATTGTAGAAAAGCAATTTAGAATCCGCACGATTGGTCGGTGGATGTTTTGCAATTTTATCTTCTGGAAGATCGTAAAGGAAATCGTCTAATTTTAGATTCATAATGCACCTCGAAGTTATACCCTACACACTTGATTTTAAATTTTCTGCACGTACAAGTCGCGGTGAAATGAAAGATCGTCAAGTTTGGTTTGTTAAAATAACCGATGAAAGTGGAAGGTTAGGAATTGGGGAAGTAGCGCCAATTCATCGACTCAGCCCTGAAGATGTAAACGACGTGCCAGATGTTCTTGAGAAACTTCGGACAGAGATTAATAAAGCAATTTCTCCTAAAATAGAGAGCCAAGCTTTTGAATTGGCAGCAAAATTGGTTCCGTCTACGATTCCAAGTGTTCGATTTGGATTGGAAATGGCATTACTAGATATGATCAATGGTGGACAAAAGCATATTTTCACGAATGATCTGTCATTGATTAATATTCCAATAAATGGTTTGGTATGGATGGGTGATGAAGCGTTTATGAAAAAGCAAATCTCGCAGAAACTCGACGATGGTTTTAACTGTATTAAATTAAAAGTTGGGGCACTGGATTTTGATCAAGAATTAAACATCATTCAATCATTGAGGAAAATTTCAGACGAGTTGATAATTCGTTTAGACGCCAACGGAGCATTTCACACAAATGAAGTGTTATCTAGACTAAAAGCCTTAGCTCCATATAATATTCACTCAATTGAACAACCAATCATGCCGATGCAACCGGAAGCAATGGAGCTTGTCTGCAATAGAAGTGAAATTCCAATAGCGCTAGACGAAGAGCTGATTGGTATACATTCTTCGAGAGACAGAGTTGATTTGCTGCAAGATCTTAAGCCCCAGTATCTAGTGTTAAAGCCCACCCTGCATGGAGGTTTTGCATCAGTCCAAGAGTGGATTGACCTTGCTGAGATGCACGGAATAAAATGGTGGGTTACTTCATATCTTGAATCAAATATCGGATTGAACGCTATAGCTCAATTTGTAAGTAAGTATCCTCGCAACAAAGAGTATCATGGTTTAGGAACCGGTGAGCTATATCATAACAACATCATATCACCCATTATCATAAATGATGGGAGCTTTCAATATGCTCAATCTAGTGTTTGGGGGGAGGTAGGCGATTAGGATTCATTGGCATTCTTGCATGCTGTGGTGCGCCCGTTGCTTCTCTAAAAATCCTTCCAAATTTCATACGATCAGACTCATCGATAATACCCATGACATCAGAAAAAAATCTGAAGAGCTCCTGTTCTTTTTTGATTACCGATTTACTGAGTTCCTCAATTAAAAAATCAACTTCTTCATTGTCTTGATCAATCATTGCGGCATTCAATCGTCGTTTAATATCGCGGTAATTAGCTTGAATTTGCATTTGATTTTCGTGATGCCTTCTTGCAAATTTTCGAAAAGTAATGGCGTCTTCTTCATCAAATCCCATTTCACTAATAATAAAATCATTGAGCTCGGATATGGGAGGTCTTTCTTTTTGACTGCTCTTAGACTTATCATCCAATAGTGTCCATATCAATATGCCATTTAGCGCTATCATGACTACTACTGCAAATACTATTAGGCGGGCGGTGGATTTTTTCATTAAAGATCTCCTGTTAGGTGGTATTCTTCGGCGATGGAGTCGAGCATTTGATTTCTTTGTTCAGAATGATTCTTATAGATGAGAGCTACATTAATTAGTACCATAGCAATCATGGCGGCAAGAGCTATTTTGGTCCTATTTATCCACCTCACCTGATCCTCAGCAAAGATCATCTTGGTTGTAAGTATATCTGCAAAATCAATGGGTGCTTTGGCTTTCCTTATCCTATCAAGACTTGTTAGCGTTAGTTCTACTTCCCTTTTTATATCAGATTCCTTCATAATAATGGGTCAGTAATTTCTGCAAATTCTTTTTGGCACGAAATAGCAATGATTCTACTGAACTAATGCTCTTTTCCATGACTTTGCTTATTTCTTCGTAAGATAATTGTTCAATCTTGGAAAGAGTAAACGCAACTCTTTGTGGATCTGGAAGTTTTTCTATTGCTGCAAAAAGTATTGTTGCTCGCTCTTTGTCTTCCATGGCAACACCTGGATGGAAAAAGTCAGGTGCTTGATTTTGAATTACCTCATCTGAAATATCTGCAAGTTGAGCAGATCTTTTCTTACGACCTTTTCTTCTGATTTCCTCTAAACATTTGTTGGTGGAAATTCTGTAAATCCACGTGCTTAGTTTAGAGTCTCCTTTAAACTTGGTAATGTTTTGATATACATGTATAAACACTTCCTGAGTCATGTCTCGTGCTTCTTCATCATTTTTCATAAATCCAAGACACGTGTTGTACACACGGTCCTGATTTTCGCTTACGATTTTCCTAAATTCTAATTCTTGCACGAGCTGATAGTTGACGAGGTAAAACTAGATGCTCAGCTACGTTTAAGACTAGTTTAGGGGGTTAGCATTTGGATGCTCTTAATAAAAAAAACTTGTGCAGAGTGAAAATAATTTTATTTGAAGCTAGCTGTGTTAAAAAAGAAATGCCTCAAGAGTCTTGAGGCATTTTGCAGACATCAATTAATGTCTATGATATACTTTACCAACTATCTTCCAACCACTATCAAATTTCAAAAGGCTTAAGTAGTCAGTGAAGACGTGTTTCCCTTGATTTCTTAATTCCACTTTTACCTGAGCAGCTCCACCAGTGATGTCTATATTTATAAACTTATGATCCCATACATTTTTGGGGTCTTTAGGATTGTAATCATCAGTCTTTCTTTTACGTACACCAGAGACCCATTCAGCTATTGGGTACTTATCAATGGCTTCGCCTTTTGCTGAATAGATTGCGAAATCCTCATGGAAACCTTCTTCCATTGAATCAGCATCTAGTTCATTAAATGCTCCATTGATATAAGACTCAAATACAACTTTTTTTACTGCTTCCATCTCACCTTGTTGAGATGATGTAGAAATGAACGAAAAAAGAAGGATTATTACCAGCGCCGATAGCGCTAAAAGTTTGATGTTGGATTTCATTATTGAGTTGGATTTGCTTATTCAACTCAAACGGGACTATTTGTGTGAGGTTATTTTACTGTAGCAAATCAAATTCACCAAGTGACTCTTCTCCCTCGTAAAGTGAAGAGTTTTTTTCATTTAGCTGATCATAGTCAGCTTTGTTTTCGTCGAGAAAGTCTTGATAATCGGCTTTAGACATCCACTTGTCAATCAGGATGTATGTTTTTCCGTCTGCATGCTTCATAAGTTCGCTGCCCAGATAATCATCTGAAG
>CAZWLS010000329.1:0-4657 GCA_964634415.1 uncultured Roseivirgaceae bacterium
GATACAGAATTTGAAAAGAAAGTACAAAAACAGTCGCAAATCTCTCAAGCGTATTTCCTTGATGAGGATGTATCATACCTTGATGAAGTAGTTGTAAAAACTCAGAGAATTACAGAGCAAGATGAAAGAGCGCAGAAATATGGAGATCCTAGTGATCGCATAATTGCCGATGAATTCAGATTCCAAGCATCAACCGTACTTGACATGTTGAGCCGTACCGACGGAGTAACTGTCACAGGTAGTGGAGCAAGTCAGTCTGCGAGTATTAGAGGGTTCGCATCTCTCTCGGGAATAGCTCCATTATATATACTAGACGGAATGCAGGTTGATTTACAAACTATTTTGACGATACCCATTCAACAAGTTGATTTTGTAGATGTTTTAAAAGGCCCGAATGCGGCATTTTACGGTGTAAATGGCGCAGGCGGGGTAATTGTGGTTTACACAAAAACTGGAGAATCATCACCAGCGCAATTCGAAGAATCAAAAGGACTCCTTGTATTTACGCATCCAGGATACCATGCTTCCAAGCAATTTTACAGTCCTCAATATGCTATACCTGAAGAGTCACATAATGTGCCAGACTTCCGTTCAACGCTTTATTGGAATCCAGAATTGAAATTCGAGAATGGCACTGCAAATGTCAAGTTTTTCACTTCTGATCAACTAGGCAAATTTGATATTAGAGTAGAAGGGTTAATGAAAGATGGTAGTGCTTTCGTTAATCGATCTTCTATAGTTGTTGAGTGAGTAAACTTGATTTACATGTAAAATGGTAAATTAATGGATATGTATCTTGAAGCCATTATGTATCCTAAGGGCTCAAATTTCTACAACAGATTTCATTGGGTCTTGGACATACTAATAACCATTTTCTTTTTTGTAATGGTTGTCTTCTTCTATCTGGCATTGTTGAATATTGGAGGTACGTGGCTCATTCCACTTATCATGGGGATCTTCTTCTTTGCTATAAAATGGTCAAACGTCAAAGAGGCGAACGCAAGAGTTCGAAGAAAGTTGGCCATAGTAGGAGAAAAAGCCTATCTCACAAGTTCATCTTTTCCATTTAAAAGAACGCAGGCATATCACATATCCGAACTTAAGTTTAAAGATGCAGAATTTTGGAATCCACTCACAGGCAAGACAATCAAAACAAAAAAAGACTTTGTCCAGATAGATATATATGGCTTACATCCCCTTTATTTTGAAAAAGTCAAGTTCAATTCATTAATGAAAAATCATTTCCCAATTAAGTAGATTCAGAAATGCAATCATCTAAAAATATTCAAAAGCTTATTGCACTTTCGTTGATTGTAGTTTTAACTTCTTGCACCAGCGATGATGGAACATCTCCGATAAGAAACGCTTTAGATGATGGTTGTGAATGCCTTAACGATATCCAGGTAATTGGGAGTCATAACAGCTACAAAATAGCTGTTGAACAACCAATCTTAGACTTTATTTCCCAACTAGACCAAACTTTAGCTCAGAGCATTGAATACGAACATATTCCTCTATCCGAACAATTGGATCTAGGATTACGAAATCTTGAATTTGATGTATTCTATGATCCTAAGGGTGGTCATTATACAAATCCAGAAGGCTTAGAAGTAGTACAAGATGCAGGAGTAATTCCGCTCCCTTACGATGAAAACAACGTTTTAGAAGGTTTAGGACTTAAAATGTTTCACACTCAAGATGTTGATTTTAGAAGCCATCATTTACTATTTACCAATGGTTTGGAAGAATTAAAGCAATGGTCGGATCGAAATCCTACACATACTCCCATCGTCGTCTTGATCAATGCCAAAGACGCAACAATTCCATTGACAACAAATCCGGTTCCTTTTGATGTAGGAGGAATGAAGCTGATTGATGATGAAATATCCAATGTCTTTGATCTAAATCAACTCATTACACCTGACTTTGTGAGGAATGACCATTCAACGTTAGAGGAAGCAATTCTTACAGACGGTTGGCCATCGCTTGAGGACGTAAAAGGAAAAATCCTGTTTGTACTTGATGAAGATGTAACCAAAACTGACATGTACCTTTCCTCCTTTCCAGGACTGCAAGGTGCATCTATGTTTGTGAACGCCATAGAAGGAACTCCTGAAGCTGCTTTTCGCATCATCAACAACCCGATTTTTAATCAGGAAAAAATTCAGCAACTAGTTGCTCAAGGCTACATGGTTCGTACTCGTGCCGATTCGGAAACGATAGAAGCTCGCACCAATGACCTTTCTAGATTTGAAGCCGCAATTACCTCCGGCGCGCAAGTGATTTCTACAGACTACTACCTTCCCTCCAAGCTATTCAACTCGGAATATCAGGTGATATTCATCGATGGTAGTTATGAGCGATTACAGGGTGAGTAAAAAATCAAGCCCCGACCTTGACCGGGGCTCATTCTTGGCAGAATATGACTAACACCTACGTTAACCATGTCTTTAGACGATAACCGTCATTGCGAACGAAGTGATGCTGTCTACAAGAGATCGCTTCGTACCCATTCGCGATGACTTAATCAATCGACATTATCGTGCAAGAATTTGTTATTTCCGAGGATTTGATTTTCCTCATTCAAGTTGAACTTTGAAATGTTTCTCTCTGAAGAGTGTGGTACATTTTGAAGTTTCACTTGCTTACGTTCATATGCAGGAACATCTAGTCGTTCTTTGAACTCCTCTGTTTCCATTTCATATTTCTTACTTGTGAACATTTCTTCACGCTCTGCTCGCTCTTGAGCCAATCGAATCTGCTTTGAGTTTGGAGTAGTTGCAAATGCATCTTCAATGTTTACTTCATCTTCATGCGTATGCTCCTCTTCACGTTCAAAACTGTTAGTGAAGTCGAATTCAAATGCAGGCTGCTCGGCAGGACTTTGCTTTCGCTGCTCTTGCTCTTCTTCATCAATTTCGCGTTTGATTTCATCTTTTAAAGAGCTAAGCTCATATGTCCAGTCTTCAACTCCTTCCTTGTCACCATCATCATCAATTTCAAACATGAAGCTTGAAGTATTGTCTTGCTTCGGCTCTTTTTCAATCTCTCTTTGAGAATTCAGATCAAAACGAGTAGCTTCTTCCTCCTTAGAGATGTATTCACCATCCTCGTCTACTTTTCCGAAGCCTGTAGCTATCACAGTAACTCGAATATTCTCTCCAAGCGTACTATCCACACCGTGACCGAAGATTACTTCTGCATCATCGCCAGCGTATTCCTGTATGTAGTCTGTAATATCTGTAAGCTCATCCATCTGAAGCTCTGCTTCCTCACCGGAAATGATAGAGAGGAGAATTTTCTCAGCACCATAGATGTCCTGCTGATTCAATAGCGGAGAATTTAGTGCCTCCTCAGCAGCTCTTCGCGCTCTATTGTCACCAATAGTTTTTGATGACCCCATTACCGCTGGACCTGCACCCTTCATTACGGTTTTTACATCTTCGAAATCCACATTTACATATCCAGGAACAGTGATAATTTCCGCAATTCCTTTCGCAGCAGTTGTCAATACGTTGTCCGCCTGAGCAAAGGCATCGCTAATGGATAAGTTGCCATAGATTTCGCGCAGCTTATCATTCATGATAACAAGGACAGTATCGCAGTACTTCTTTAGCTCTTTGATACCTTCCTCAGCTGCTTTCATTTTTTTCTTACCTTCAAAAGCAAAAGGAGCAGTAACTATACCCACCGTGAGGATATCTAGTTCACTTGCTACCTGAGCAATAACAGGGGCCGCACCGGTACCCGTGCCTCCACCCATTCCTGCAGTAATGAAGACCATTTTCGTGTCTTGCGAGAGTAGGTCACGAATTTCTTCTTTGCTTTCTACAGCGGCATTTTTGCCTCTTTCAGGATTAGCTCCTGCTCCCAGTCCACTTGTCAGGTTTGTCCCGATTTGCAGTCTGTTTGGTACTGCACTGCTTTCCAGTGCCTGATGGTCGGTGTTACAAACCACAAATTCTACGTCCCGGATCCCCAGGCTGTACATGTGGTTAACAGCGTTGCTGCCACCACCGCCGACACCTACCACCTTAATGATGGACTTGTGATGTGACGGTAAGTCGAATTGATACATATTTTCTGCCATAGTTATAAAGTTTCGAGTTGCTAGTTGCTAGTTTCGAGTTTTCTCGTCTCTTGCGACTTTATACAACTACTATTTAAGTTTTTTAATAAATGCCATAAGCATTTTTTGTTCTTCATTTATCAGATCCAGTAATTTGATCGACATAACTTCCTCTACAAATCCAAGCATATTAATTCCCGAGAGAAAAGTTTCAAGTTCAAAACTCGATCCTAGTGCTATTTGAAGAAATCGTTTAAAGTCTTTTTGGCTATCCCGACTGGCACCTTCTGCCACATTTGCAGGAATAGATGAAGCTGCGCGATTCATTTGAGATATAATCCCAAACTTTTCACTCTCTGGTAAAATCCCTGTTAACACATATGTCTCTTTCCAGATCTCCATACCTTTTTACCAAATCATTAACTTTTTAAAATCCTTCATCTCGTAACTAGTAACTCACAACTAGTAACTAGTTTATTTTATCATCAAAATCATCGATTAAAAGGCCTTTAGTCTTCTCTAAAATGTTAGAGAAAAATTTGTTGCCTTGCTTCATCTTTTTCTTACCATCTCCTTTCGATGAAGTAG
>CAZWLS010000330.1:0-4651 GCA_964634415.1 uncultured Roseivirgaceae bacterium
ATGTAGCGCTGTTAAAAGCATGGCTAAAGCTGCTGCTACAGACTCCAAACTCATTAGATGATAAGTTCATTACAGATAAAACTTCAGGGTTTGAAGAGCTCAAAAAAGATCTCGAAAAGTATTCACTCGATGATTTAATTAAGCAAACAGGGCTATCAAAAGAAGATATCCTTCTATCGGCTCATTGGCTGACGGCAAAAAATAAGATCATTGCTTGTTGGGCAATGGGGCTTACTCAACATGTTAACGCTGTAGATAACATCCGAGAGATTGTGAATCTTCTACTCCTCAAGGGTAGCATTGGCAAAAAGGGAGCAGGAACTTGTCCTGTACGCGGACACAGTAATGTGCAGGGAGACAGAACGATGGGCATCTGGGAACGTCCTACAAAAGCGTGGACGGATAAACTAAAAGAGGTATTCAACTTTGATCCACCTCAGTCGCCGGGCTATAATGTGGTTGAAACTATTGAAGCAATGAATAATGAAAAAGTACGCTTTTTCATGGCTCTAGGCGGAAATTTTCTTCCAGCTGCACCTGACACACTATATACAGAGCAAGGATTTAAGAAATGTGAATTAACTGTTCATGTAAGTACCAAGTTGAATAGAACCCATTTAGCCCCTGGTAAGGTCTCTTTGATTTTACCTTGTCTTGGAAGAACCGATAAACACATTCAAAACGGTCAAGAACAGGTAATTACAGTAGAAAATTCAATGGGTGTGGTCCATGGATCACATGGAAGCCTAACTCCTCCTTCTCCTTATCTTAGAAGTGAACCAGAGATAATTGCATCCATCGCTTCACAAACTCTGGGAGATTACGATATCCAATGGACAGAATTAATCGATGATTATGACAAGATCCGTGATTTAATAGCCAAAGCAATAAAGGGATTCGAGGATTATAATGAGCGGTTGAAAAAAGACAATGGCTTTGATCTACCTAATGGTGCACGAATTGGTGAATTCAATACACCCTCTAAAAAAGCAGTATTCACCGTAAATCAATTGGCCGAAAAAATCCCTGAAGGGCATTCATATATCATGATGACAATAAGAAGTCATGACCAATTTAACACAACCGTATATGGAATGGATGATAGGTACAGAGGAGTGTTTGGAGGTCGGAACGTTGTATTCATGAATACGGAAGACATGGACAAAGAAGGGATATCTGAAGGAGATCAAGTCGCGCTTCACAATCATTACAAGGTAGACAGAGAAGTCGCTGGATTTAGTGTTGTCCCCTATGATATTCCAAGAGGCTGTGTTGCTACTTACTTTCCAGAAGCTAACCCACTTGTTCCGTTAGATCTGCATGCACGACGAAGCCACACTCCTGCTTCAAAGTCCGTTGGGGTGAACATTAAGAAAAGTCAAAGAAATTAAAACTGCTTAAGAAAAGTCACTTTCCCAATGAATTGCTGTTCTGAAAATGGATTTTCTAATCCATCAATCTGAGTATCATTAAATACCAAATAGATGAAAGACAGCGGCATATACTCCCATTGTGCTCTAACATTCCATCTCCCTCGATCATCGAATGTATTGTACTGATAAAAAGCAGACAATTGCACTCTTGGATTTAATGCAAATCGTGAACCAACAGTAGTTAAATGGGTTTCTAGATCTTCCTTATTTTCCCCTAGATTATTCAGGTCATTAAATTCATAATCTACGGTCAAAGCTGCTTGAGGGATTGGTGCTATTCGCAAACCGCCTACAATCGTCGTTCTTCTACCATCATAGAATGAACCCCAATTTATACTTCCAGACAATGATAATTTGGCAGATCTATCTGTATAAAAATTGATTTGCTGCCTGGTATAATAATAATCATCCTGAGCTATTGAAATACCTAACGGTGTAAAATCAAAGTTGATATTTTGCCAGGTAGGAAATATTGCATACTGAAGGAAGCTACCATCAGTAAAAAAGACGTAGACAGGAAAGATATAAAGGTTGCCTTGCTGAAACTTCCCTGGATCATTAAAATCATGATTATAGCTGACAAACACGCCAGGATCTGCTCTTCTGATCCAAGGAATATTTTTGGGACGCCAGATATAATAACCTCCAGGATTGTGGGCAATAACATTCTTTTGAAAAACGAATCCCATGTCAGGGGTGTATTCTTCTGAAACAAAATCTATTGACCAACCCCAGTAGTATTTATTATCATCAGCTCGTATTGAAAAACGTCCTGCCAAACCTAATGTATCTCCAGAGTTGTCTCTAGATCCAGACACCATATATGAAACGCTTAATTCATCTTTAGGCCTAATGAAACCATCTACTGTAAGTGTTGTATTGTGACTCTGTTGGACACTCAACTCATTTGATTTTTCATCTAAACGATGAGTTACCATCAAACCAACATTATTTTCATTGCCATAGTTTTGAAGATACCTCCCCACCATAAAGCTTGCAGCTGGTGAGTTTTGCGTCTCTGCCTGATGTATATAAAGACCTGCAATGGCTCGTTGCTCATTTCTCATGGTGTATCTTCCTCCAGCATTTATTCTCGCTGGTTCAGCGTTGAAATTACCTTGCAATCCAATCCTTCTACTAAAAAATGGTACGACAGATCTATTGTTTGAACCTGCCCAAATTCCGGAGTTCTCCAAGAAAAATTGTCGCCTCTCAGGGAAGAAAATATTAAAGCGCTCAAGATTGTTTACAGCACGATCTACATCAGCCTGGGCAAAGTCAGTATTGAACGTTAGATCCAAGACAGATCGAGGATTAATTGCCCATTTGACATCTCCTCCCAATTTCACATCTCCATCAGAAGAATCAATTTCGCCATCTTTAATATTATCGTATTGATAAAGTAAATACGGTTCGATACGAATATTCGCGCTAGGTTCAGGAAGCTCCAACCCCTCTAATTTTCCTGCATATGTCATCCGATATGGAGAAAAGGACTGTGGAATTGCAGGGAACACTGTTTGTTCAAAGTCTCTTCGAGCCATACGAGCAAGTGTGATTCCCCAGGTCGGTTTTTCTCCAGAACCAACTTCTTCATAGCGAATGGATTTAAACGGAATCGCAAATTCTGCAAAGTATCCTGAATCTGTACGATGAGTCCGGACAGACCATAATGCATTCCAATCGGAATCTCTATTAGTATCATTAAATGCCTGCAAATCACTTTGATTTCCGTGAGGAGTTGTTTGAAAAGACACACAGTATTGTTTCAGATTTTGCGGATCCAATTGAACCATAAATGCATCATTATTCCATTGGCTAAAATCCCTTCTTAAATCCTGCACTCTTACTCCCTTTCTTCCCAAAGAGTCTTTACAAAATGCTCCGATATATAAGTTCTTTTCATCATAGAGTAATTTGACTTGGGTTTCATATAAATAGTTACCCCCTTGCCTAGGTTCCATTCTGAAAAATTCTGTAACTGGTTCAGCGGAAAGCCATGAAGATTCATCAAGTTTTCCGTCTATTTTAATTTCAGTGTTTGCCTTTGTAGCAGTGACTGTTGGAACCTGATCTGGAGGTGGAAAATTCCCATCCTCTTGAGCGAAAGCGACTCCATATGCGAGGATAAAAAGTATTAATATAGCTCTCATTGTACCTTCTTATTTGAGTTGTATTGAAGGTACTTAATTAACGCAACAATGTTGCATTTATTTACATAAACGGCTTATTGGATATCTTAATCAATAATTAAGATATCATCTCATCAATCTAAAAATCGGGTATCGAAGATATTCTGGCTCTCTATGCTCAGATCTTTGATAGATAAAATCTAGCTGACGATAGGCACTACCAGCCAAACTTGGATCTAAGGCTTTAGACTCCTCGAGTTCGCGCTTAATTTCAGGATTTTCCTCAAGAATTTTCAAAGCATGGTCTTCAAATACATATGAGGAAAAGTGCTCTTTCTGCTGAAGAATTGCATCAAAGAAATTCCAGGCAAAAAATGAATCAGGAGCTTCTGGTTCAAGAGTCTCCACAATGTACCTATTGCGCCATTGATTTACCGGAACCAATACATCGCCTTTTCTAAATTCAATTTTAACCTGCTTCGAAGAGACTTTGACATCATAATGTCGGTAATGCCCTTCATATGGGTTGCTTACTGTCTTATAATCATCAATCATATATGCCTCAACCTTTATGGTACTGTCCGATTCAAGTTGACGCATTACTACCTGATTAAGTGCTAACCTGGCTATGACAGCTCTCCATTGTTGCGGTATGATATAATACTTAGGAGCCTCGACTACTTTATTCGCAATGTAATCATCCCTGAAGGGCACCTCTTTTTCAAATGGCTGATCCCTATCATATTTCAAACGCATAAGACCCGAAATCTCACTCTCGACGTAAGTAGGTTCATATCCACTAAACAACAATGGAGTGAATTGACTCGTATCTACAGCCCACGAAATCTCGTAGTCTTTTTGAGTAGATATACTGGCCTTCGTCTCTTCCCTAACCCTGACTAATTCTTCACCATTTTGATTTAAAAAGTCAAGCATGGTTTGCATGAGCGAATAGGTAGATTCTACCCTTTTTTGATAAGTTTTGAGCATATGCGTTTCACTCATAAATCCTATAGTATGGAATAAAGCTGCATAGCCAGTAGAATATCGAGGTAAGTCTAGAAATTGATTCCAGCCTTTATCAGG
>CAZWLS010000331.1:0-4568 GCA_964634415.1 uncultured Roseivirgaceae bacterium
ATAGTGGCACATTTACTATTACTGCAGGAGACATTACTATACGAGACGATATCTTCGTTGATAATGCCACATTTACAATCTCTGGTGGCACCATGGATGTTGACGAAATCACTGGAAGCAATAGCGCAAGCGTAAACTTGACAGGAGGCACCATTAGCATGTCTAATGACCTAGATGCCAACAGTGGATCAACTTTCACCATTGCAACTACCGTTACGCAGACTACCGCAAGCGAAGATCTTAACATTGGACAAAATGCCACTTTCATCATTCAGGCAGGTGCTAATATTACAGGATTCGATGACGTTGATTTTGATCAAAACAGTGGAACCCTGACTATGACAGGAGGCATCCTTGATATTGATGATGACTTCAAATTCCAAGATGGAGACGATAATACAGTTAATATTTCGGGTGGTACGCTCAATGTTGGAGATGACTTTGAGATAGAAACAGACAACAACCAAATCACTTTCACCGGTACTGCTGATGTTAATGTAGGTGGTCAATTTGAGTTTGGTGCCAATGGTGGTGGTGCCGGGAACGACGCAACAAATTCCAATGTAAATGTGAGTGGAAATGCAACATTAGACGTCACTGGAGACATTAACTTTTACGAAGGAGGTTCGGGATCAGGTTCTTTCTTGAATGTAAGTGGAGATGGAGCAGTAACCACTAACAATGTAGATGACCTTGGGTCTGTAAATATCAGTGAGGGTGGTACAGTAAACAATGGAGGCACAATCCTCCCTGTAGAGCTATTGTTTTTTACTGGAAAGCTGGAGCAAAATGTTGTTGTATTATCATGGCATACAGCTTCGGAGTTAAACAACGATTATTTCGAAATCTTGCGATCTAAGGATGGTGTTAGCTTCACTCCTATTGGCATAGTGCAAGGAGCAGGTACAACGTCTGAACTATCACAATACACATTCAATGACCAAAGTGCTTCAGGAACCAATTATTATCAACTAAGACAAGTAGATTATGATGGAGCGAGCGAATCTTTCAATATCATTCGTGTAGAATCAGCACTTTCGGATCAATTAGTAGTATACCCTAATCCTGTGCCTTTGAGTCAAAACTTCACATTGAAACTAGACACCCAACTAGCTCCAGAAACGTCTGTTCAGGTTGTGACAATGGATGGAAAAGTGGTTTTGAGTGAAAATGTAAGCAACGGAAGTAATGCCGCTACAATAGATTCATCGCAATTGAAGAAGGGCAACTACTTAGTAATTCTGGAAAGCAATGCACAGCGTGTTATTCGCAGAATATCTGTGAACTAACAGGATATATTTCAAGGTGTTTTAGAGAATCGAAAACCCAGCCTAAATACAATAGGTCGGGCATTTAGCTCATTATTCTTGTAGTTGAAATCATAAAGAATCATAGAGCTCATCTGCACAAATCCTATTTTAAACTCTCGTCCAACGCCTAATAAATAGGCCGATTCCCATTGAGCAGGTATAGTCTCCTCATTGCTACCAAATACGGAACGGTTGATTTGACGCTCTAATTCACCCCAGGCAAAGAATCCCTTTGGAATTTCATAACGCGTAAACAAACTGTATCCATAGCCATCTCCTGTCAGCGTCGAGGTAGAGTCATTAGAAAATTGTTCTCGCAGAATCACACCTACTCCGCCCAGCCACTTCTTGTTGATCCAATACCCCACCTGAAGGTTCGTGTTTACAATGACTGGATCTGTCGATTGCAGACTCAAATTTCCACCAAAATAGAGGCGCTTTTTAAAAGGTGTATCTTCCAACGAATTACGCTTAGTCCCCTCCTCTGGATATCGGGTATCGGGAAGCTCGCTGTATTTTTTCTTCAACTTTTGGATTTCTGCCTGAGCATCCTGAAATTCTTCGGCATCGATTTTCTTGAATAATTCTCTGGCCATTTCCGGTTTTACCAAATTGGGATTTGGTTTGGAAGGAATGCCTGATTCTGAAAGTGCTTCTGCCGGATTAGCGAACTGCGCCATGGGGTCATCTGCACCAACGCCATCGGGAAGAAACTTCTTTGCTTCTTCCTCCAAAATTCTTGATGCCTCAGCCAAGGCAAGGCTATCTGCATTGGCTGTCTCACTCTCGAAAGTCGCAGGATTCAGTATGAGCTCCTGATATTCGGGAGGGAAATCAGAGTCTTTGAGTATGGCATTGGATATTTGAAGCGAATCTTCGCTGCTTATGGTACCTAACGAATCTGAAGGATAGGTTTGCCTGATGCTGTCGTACTTTAGTTCGTATAGTTTACGTGCTTTTGCTTGCTGTTCAAGCCTCTGAGCTTGCGCTCGACGCTGCTCTGCCGTCTGTTTCGTCTGCTTGCCGTTGTTGATGGCATCGGCATGTTTCCCTGTAGGTGTCGCATTTACTTTCACCTGCGCAGTAAGCATTCCTGCAGTTGTAAAAACAATAAAAAAGAGGGCTAATCGAAACATCGATTCAAAGTTAGAACTATTACCAATCTTTTGGGAGACGTTCTGCGCATGAAGTTTCGACTTGAGTAATTTTTAAGCCGTCTAAATAATTATGTGTGCTAGCCTGTACTATTTACCATCGTTTTTATTTATTGAACACGTATAAAAAATGCTTAAACCACAAAAGTGACATTTTGCAACATGACCTATTACTTCTTCTTACTAGCTTCTATAATTCGCTGAACATTGATCTTTTCTATTGGATTTAGTAGAGCATTCACATCAACATCTTTGGGTTCATACCATTCTTTAGAACTGAAGTATTCTTTCCACTTATCAGTCTTTAAATTGTACCCATATGAGGCGAAGATTTCATTTCTCATTACATCTAATTGATCCTTTGAATAAAAAGAAGTTCAGGGATTTCAACTAGCCTATAACCTGTAATTGGATACTCTCTATTATCAGGCACAGATAGCTTTATTTGAGAAACAAAAACCTGTTTTCTTAATTACGTGGTATTCTGTTTTTACAGAATCATATACCAAGATCTCCTCACCCTCATCCTCATCAAAATCATATCTTTCTTCTTTTACGATTGATTGAACAAGAGAATCATTGACAAATTCATAGGTGGTAACTGAGCTAAATGATCCATCTGCTAACTCCGAACCAATGGTATAATTTGAAATTATTTTCTCTTCATTAAAAACATACAATGCATCATGCTCGCATTGTCCACCAGCTGTACATTGTTCATTTAATATTCCCAAATAGAAATCTCCAAAAGTTCGCAATTCCTTGGCTCTAACTCTTGTTACATAGCTTCCATATCCACCAATATCAAGTAAATCTGTGCATACTTCCTTTGGTATGCTTCTCTTGTTTTTTAATAGCTGCAAAAAGTTCTGGATTTCAGGATTCAAATTAGCTCCAACTGCTGATTTATCCTGAGATGAAGAATCAAAAGAGCATGATAACAATAACAATATTGAGGCAAGTCGTATCATAAATTCCATCACCACAATTTACTCCCACCCTCTTAAAACCAAAAACCCACCAACGATGAAGAAAAGTGGGTTTAAAGATATTAGTAAGATCGTTCTAAAGGGATTTGAAGTTCTTCAGCTAATCTTTTCATCTCTGAACCGAACCAACTATAATCTGTCTTGGTACATAATTCCAGTTTTTTATTATTATCATATAATAAGGTTCCAGTATAAATGAAGTAATCAGCTGTTATGTCTCTAGCTCTTTGATTTGCATTGTATGTATACCGCTGCTTATCAATTCTTATACTATGCAAGGTTCTGAATCTAAGACACTTCCCAGACCTAATAAGAAAGACAAAAAATAAATCCTTGATAATCTTGTTTTGAGTATCTATGATCGTCACATACTTTGTTGTGAAAAAGTAAAGAATCACTAAGGTTATAATACCAACAAAAATGAACGCCTGAATCCAAAAAAGAAGATACATGTCCAAGGCTCTAAAATGATCAATACTGTCCATCTCATACCGTCTGAAAAATAATGATCTTCAAATCGTACTTCCATTTTCCTAAAATAGTTTAATGATGTGAAAATCAAATATTACCATCTAACATACCCCTTAAAACAAAAAAGCACCAAAGATGAAGAAAGTGGGTTTGTAATGTATTTATCTATTTCCTATTAACATCCTCTTGTAAAATACCATACTAATGGCCTACCAGTATCATCCAAATATTGTATCCAAAATACTTTTCTTTCAAGACTTTCAGGATTATCACAATAATCACTTGGAGTCACGACTTCTACCTTCATCCAATTTCCTTTTGTTACTTGAGGTCGCATTATATAATCATAAGTCATGTGTTCAGAAGGTTGAAGTTTAAACTGAACTTCTTTTCCATTCTTATCATCGAAAAAGTTGACTTTTTCAGGATTTGCGAAGAACACCAATTTTTCTTTAAGAAAAGAATTCCATTTTAAAAGGGTTGATTTTTCGGAAACAAGTACCCAACCAGTTAAGATATAATTGTTATTATCATACCCATAAATAACCTCAATCCACTTATTAGATTTGATTTTACAAACAGGAAGTCCTAATTCCTCATAGTCATACTCCAATAGATTATTTTCACTAATATTCTTGCCTTCC
>CAZWLS010000332.1:0-4559 GCA_964634415.1 uncultured Roseivirgaceae bacterium
GGCACGCTGCCATCTTGGAGAAGCTGTCGGTGCTGCTGTTCATCATTCTGGCTGTACTGACGCTGGTGGGCATCGAGCTGCCCCACGGCGAGTTAGGTACCTTGGTCAGCGGCGGTTGGATTCCTCTGCTCAACCTCTTAGTGGCGGTGAAAGTAGCCTTGGGTTCCTGGGCTGCGATCTTGGTGTTTATCCGCTATCGCGGGTTGTTGTGATTGAAGCTTGGTGTTGAATACAGGTGTTGAGTATGGGTGCGATCACGATCAAACATCTGCTGAATATAATTGAGAACATTCTCAAGTAGCAGCTTCTAGCAGAAAATCTGGAGCAATTCGCCAAACTGATAAATTAGCTGAAATTACTACTCTGAAAGCCATAAGGTTCCTTTTATCAAAGCTAAAAGGAACTGTACATCACGTCAATTAATGTTTTTAACTCTTTGCGTTCGTTCACGAATTTTTTCCAATTTCTTTCTACATTTTGGATAAAAATCCTCCTTCAGGGTAAACTCATCTTCTACTAACTCTGAAAGACGACGTGCTTGCGCATCTGGCAAAATATTTTCCTTCGAAGCAGTATCCATAGTCAAACAAACACCCATAACTTCACCAGCTAAAAAAGCTATGATTGCCCCAATAAAAGTACCAATAACTCCCGTAAATATACCAATTATGATAACTCGAAAAACATTCATGATATGCAGGTCAATTGAACGCTTTAAAGCAAACAGGAGGCAGAGTTCAGAAGAGTCAATTCTCTGATCAATCTAGCAAAGAATCATCGCAACTTTCAAGGTCAATATTACTATAGAGAGGCAGACCATATGACAAACTAGCTAATTCTAGCTTTAAAGCTTCTCTTAGTTTTTTTTCTTCTTCTCCAGTCAAAAATTTATTATTTTTAGCAATTTCCATAGTGCCACAGTATCCAGATAAGAAAGCTATGTCACTGGATATAACTAAAGAAAAACCAATCAAAACACCTATAATTCCAGTAGTTATTGCGAATAATATTACATGAAGTTGCCTAAATCTCATAAGCCCATAGTTCACATCTTTCAAATTTTCAAGCTACGATCTTTTGGCAAAATATTCTAGGAGGAGACGATGCGTAAAGATATAACCTCCACCAACTTTCTTTAAAATAGCTAGTTCAGAAGCATAGTTAAGAAATCTTTTAAAATTCCAGGGCATAAAATTACTCAGTGAAATAATTGTACGTAAGGCAAAGTGTTGCATCAAAGCAATAGATGACATAAGTGCGCCTATTAAACTTCCACCCCATAAACCAATCAATCCATAAAGGATGACTAGATTAGCTTCAGGGAATATTTCTTCGGATCTAAAGGTGACGACACTAAATGCAATGCTAGTAAGCAGACTTCCTGTAATTCCACCAACCCAAGAGAAAGATAGCGTGTTACCTACCGAATCCCAAATACCTTGATTAGGAACCACCTTACTTTTGACACTAGGACCAACTAAAAGAACAAGAATATAAGATAGCGAACACATCAAAACTATAAAAACGCTATACAGTCTGAAATAATTGGCCGAGTCCAATCCCCACAAGTCAAGTGGTAACGAAAGAATAGCAGAAAAGCCGAATAGAAGCCCAACTAAAAGGCCATTTATTATATTATTCATGAATAAGCTTTTTTCTTTTGCATTCATATCACTAGTCAACGGACTTAGACCTTGATACTCGTTCAAAGCCTCTTCTATGATTTTCAGCATTGAATTAAAATTCCAAGTATTCTTATTGTTTGAACTGATACATGGCAGCGCAATTAATGAGATAATTAAAACTGGAACATATTGCGCTGTTATTGTGAAGAAAAGGATAGATGTTGCCATAAGGAGAAGTACATTTGCAACTACAGCATGGCGTCTGAATTTGTGACTAATCCAAATAGAAATTTGAATTGACATGAATCCTGTCGCAGTCATAAAACCAGTTCCAACTCGTGATATAAAAAAAATTAAGTAGAGAATAATAGGGATAATCAGCATGAGCTTAGCCCTGAATATTCGAATTGTCTCGACTGGAATTATTTCTTTTCGTAAAGAAACTATCAATCCACCTATTAGTACAAAAAATATTCCTCGAATTGAAAAGACTGCGTGATAGATATTAAAAGGATAAAGCAAAAGACTGATTATAGTTCCAGAAATTAACGCAACTAAAATTCGATAAGCCACCTTAGAGCACTGTGATGTCAAGTATTTAGGCTGAATATATTCAACTTGAAATATTGATTGAGATTGCTCGTTCATTGTTGTTGCTAACCATGACAACCAACGTTCAGCATCTCTCCTTCGATATTTATGCTTATAACCCCTTTTGTTGAACATCTGCTCGATATATATTGACAATATATTGCTCTTATCCACAGCATTCATGGATGCAGTTTCTTGTAGAGATAAATTCCTATATACCTGTATTAGGATATTAAGCATAAGAGGTGTCCTCGCAAGGTTCATCATTTCCTCTTGCTCTTCTAATATCATCTCTAAATTTTCTAATTCATGCCCAAATAGCTGAATATAATCCTTTATCTTGGAGTCTTCAAGCTTCTTGATGTGCAAAGTCCTCTCAAAATTTAATTTATCTTGAAGATCCAAGTAATCTTTAGAACGGCTACAGACTAAAACGCTAGTTTCATTTTTTTTCTCACAGAATTTATTCAAAAACTTAACGCAAGTTTTTCGATTGACTTCATCTATTTCATCAAGACCATCTAGCATTAGGATCAGCCTTTGATTTTGGATCCATTGTCGAGCAAATTTTCTATGAAACTTGTATCTTTTCTGTAGCTCATCAATCAGCCAATATTCAATATTTTGCTTTGTGTTTTGCCAAGAACTTAGGTTAAATACTACAGGAATACATGATTCGATATTTTTTCGTGATGGTGGCAAGTCTTTAATCTGTGATTCAATTCTTTCAATATAAGCATGCACTATCTGAAGAAGAGAAATCGTTTTTCCTGTCCCTGGTTCACCTAATATAAGAAGCCTCCTACCTTCCCCTATTTGATCAAAATATTCAGATATACTTGTCCCTTGTGGAATATCTCTTTCTAGTCCTTCTGAAGCTGATAACTCTCTTATAAAAGGATTCTCAATCTCGACAAGCTTTTCATGATAGGTTAAGGAAATTGGCCCAAACTCATGCAGAGAGCGCTCATAGACACTTTGTATCCAATCGCTCTTAACTCTGCTCAATAGCTTTATTAGCCGCTTGGTTTCAAGTTGTTGAACTCGCTGATCAGAAGCTCCTCCCAGTACAAGCTGAAACTGAAACAGGTTACGACCAGCTTGTCCGAGTTGACTACCTTGAATTTCTGAGTTATCAATATCAATTTCCTGTTTCTGATTAGGCGGGATTGGATTCATAATTTTCCCTCTATTTTAAAGTCCTAAAAAGCCCGGAACGACCTTCAACCAAGGTAACAATCTTTTCATAATAGGTTTAGTTGTTTCCCATAGACTCTTGCTAGCATCAACTGTTTCGCTTGCATCTTTAAGGACGTTTGTGACCTTTTGTAGGCTCTTAGCCACATATTCTTTGTCTGGCTCGGTTTCTTCAACCTCAACTTTCGCTACTTCTAAGTGTTTTGCTATTCTTTCTTTATGCTCCTCCGAAAACTCTGAATTCATCAGTATTGCTTCAAGTCTTACCATTAACTCGAGAACATCAGCTGAAGTAAGTTGTTTGCCTATCTCACCTTTCACAAAGTATTGATTTTGATGCAAGTCTTCTCCTGCCTGTCCTATTTGTGTTCCACTAGACATCTGGCTAGAGTTAATAGATAAAGATTGTTCAGAATTTTGTTCAGACATTTTAGTTAAAAAACTGTAGATTTAGGACTATAGCGGTGTTCACTCGGTTTAAGCATATTTAAATGGCGCAATGCTCATAAACTCGTTTTTGCATGTGCTTGATTGACCGGCACACCGCTGTATTTTCAGATTATACTCTACACTTTAATGAGTAAAAATACTTAAATAAAATCATCTGAAGCCAGTATAATAATTCTTTTGGAGCTAGCTAACGTTTTCAATCATTGACAGCAGATAACCTTGAACTTATGCAGTGGCCTCCAACCATCCACTGCATTCAGGTTGATATTTTTCGTTCGCTGCCACTCTATCTTGCTGCCTTCTCCAGTAATCAGGTCTGCGCTTTCCGTGCGCGATCACGCCTTTTCATCGCGCTTTCAATCTATGAATTTGATGGAGCTACCAAGGCTGCGATCCTTTCAGGATAAGGATTTCCTAAGGGTGCGATCCTTTTCCCTTTGGGGATTACCATTTGTACGGACATTGAAGTCAGGGGTTATGCGATCATCGCAAACTCCGTGAGGGGGTGCTTGCTGGGATGCTGAAAGCCCAAAACAATGTCTTCAGGAAGGGATTGCAGTTCCAGGTTTTCAGCCGATATACAGGCATCCTACCGGTGAAACTGGATGTGCTGACTGGGCCATATGCGATCGAGCGCACCTTCACCTTGGACTTGCAAGCAATAGATTGAGACGGGCTGAATTCATGGGTTAGGCT
>CAZWLS010000333.1:0-4558 GCA_964634415.1 uncultured Roseivirgaceae bacterium
TGATAGGTCCGCTTCCGATTATTAAGATTGATTTGATGTTTGGGTTTTTAGGCATAGGATTCTAAGTGGTTCCTGTTTAGTTAATCAGGTTAAAACAAATTCCGGCAAAATTAAAGTATGAAGCATGGGCCACAAAGGAATTTCTTAATTAGTAATGTGGTTAATTGGTAGGTTAACGAATTGACTGAATATTTGCATACTAAAAAAGAGCTTTAAACAACAACCCTGACTAGTAAAATGAAAGAATCATACATCATAGATGGCATTAGAACCCCGATCGGAAATTTTGGTGGAACATTAGGTGCTGTAAGAACGGACGATCTAGGTGCTATTGCAATAAGAGAGCTGATGGCTCGCAACTCAAATCTAGATCCCGCGGCCATAGATGAGGTAATAATGGGTTGTGCGAATCAAGCAGGAGAGGATAATAGAAATGTTGCTCGAATGTCTTTACTACTTGCAGGGCTACCGTTTTCTGTTCCCGGAGAGACAGTCAACAGGTTGTGTGCATCTGGAATGTCAGCCATAGTCCATGCCAATAGAGCAATTAAAACAGGTGACGGAGATTTATTTATTTCTGGCGGCGTTGAAAATATGACTAGAGGTCCATGGGTAATTTCAAAGTCTGCGAAGCCTTTTGGCACAGATGCAAAAATGTACGATTCAAGTTTCGGTTGGAGATTCATTAACCCGAAAATGGAAGAATTGTACGGAACTGACGGCATGGGTCAGACCGCTGAGAATCTTGTAGCAATTCATAAAATAAGTAGAGAGGATCAAGATGCCTTTGCTTACAGGTCTCAAATGAAAGCCACCGAAGCTCAAAAAAATGGAAGGCTTGCCAAGGAGATTGTACCAGTTGAAATACCTCAGAGAAAAGCAGATCCAATAGTCTTTGATACAGACGAATTTGTTAAACCTAATTCATCAACTGAGGTATTAGCGAAATTGAGAGCTGCCTTTAAGAAAGATGGTTCTGTTACAGCTGGCAACTCATCAGGATTAAATGATGGAGCAGCTGCAGTTTTAGTAGGCTCAGAAGATGGAGTTAAAAATCACAATCTCAAACCTCTTGCAAGGATTGTTTCATCCGGTGTTGTCGGTGTGGAACCAAGAATTATGGGGATAGGACCGGTGGAAGCTTCTCAGAAAGCTTTGAAAAAAGCAGGACTCACGTTAGACCAAATGGACATTATCGAAATTAATGAAGCTTTTGCGGCTCAATCACTGGCTTGTACCCGTACGCTTGGTCTTGCAGACGATGATGAAAGAATCAATCCAAACGGTGGAGCAATTGCTATTGGGCACCCACTTGGAATGACGGGAGCAAGGATTACCTATTCTGCTGCATTGCAATTACACGAATCAAATAAAAAATATGCGCTTTGCACCATGTGTATTGGAGTAGGACAAGGTTATGCTGTAATACTCGAAAGAGCTTAAACAATGATTTACGAGTTCAACAATCTAAAACCTGTTGTCCATCCTTCAGCATTTGTTCATCCACTCGCTGCTGTGACTGGTGATGTAATAATTGGTAAAGATGTCTATGTAGGTCCAGGTGCAGCCATTCGTGGAGATTGGGGAAGGATAGTCATCGAAGATGGGTGTAATGTTCAGGAAAATTGCACCATCCATATGTTTCCAGGTATCACAATCACTTTGAAAGAAAGTGCGCATATCGGTCATGGAGCAATTGTACATGGAGCCAATATTGGTAGAAATGTATTGGTTGGGATGAATGCAGTGATCATGGACAATTCAGAAATTGGAGATGAGTGCATAGTTGGCGCATTGGCCTTTATCAAGGCGGATTCTAGCTTTGATGCGAGAAGCTTGATTGTTGGCAATCCTGCTAAAAAAATTAAAGAAGTAAGTGACGAGATGATCCATTGGAAGACCGAGGGAACCAAACTCTATCAACAACTTCCAAAGGAATGCTACGATACGCTGAGAGAATGCGAGCCTTTAAGAGAAGTAGAGTCAAATAGACCTGTCGCATCAGCCGCATATAAAACGTGGAACGAAACTAAATAACTGCACCTTAGCATGATATCAAATAAAATGCACATCGCTGTTTCTGGTAACATTGGAGCAGGTAAAACCACTCTAACAGAAATGCTTGCCAAGCATTATGGATGGCAAGCAGAATTTGAGTCTGTAGAAGACAACCCCTACCTCGAAGACTTCTACAGTGACATGCATAAGTGGTCCTTTCACCTTCAAGTCTATTTTCTAAATAGTCGGTTTGAGCAAATCAATAAGTTGAAGAAAGTAGATAAAACTATTATTCAGGATCGAACGATCTACGAAGACGCTTACATATTTACGGAGAGTCTATATAAGCAAGGGTTTTTCAAAGAACGTGACTATCAAAACTACCAAGCCTTATTTGCTTCAATGATTGAGTATGTCAAGCCTCCGGATTTGCTGATATATTTAAAATCGGATATAAGTAAGCTTGTTAAGAATATCGAGACACGTGGCAGAGATTACGAAAACCTCATTCGCATAGAATACTTAAAAGGCCTCAATGAGCACTATGAAAAGTGGATTGAGGGATATACTGCCGGCAAATTGTTGATAGTCGAAGTAAGTGATATTGACTTTGTCAAAAATCCAGAAGACTTCTCAGATATAGTTTTTAAAATAGATACAGAACTGCATAGTTTATTTAGCTGAATATGCACTCACAATTCATTTAACTTTACTTTGAATCAAGAATAAACACACATGGCAATACCCAAAATAAAACATTACATAGCAGGACAATGGATGGAAGGCGCTGGTGATGGAGACATTCTTCACCATGCAATTACTGGCGAACCCGTAGCCACACACACCATACAGGGAATAGATTTTAAAGACGCCTACGATCACGCTAGAAATGTAGGAAATGCTGCCTTGAGAAAAATGACCTTTCAAGAGCGAGGTCTTATGCTGAAAGCGCTCGCATTTCACTTGTTGGAAAACAAAGAAAAGTTTTATGAAGTAAGTAAAGCCACTGGTGCCACTCGAATTGATAGTTGGATTGATATTGAAGGTGGGATTGGAAACATTTTCTCAAATGCTAGCTTAAGAAGGCAATTCCCAGACCTCCCCTATCATGTAGATGGTGATACAGTTGGTTTATCTAAAGAAGGAACATTTGTTGGCCATCACATTATGGTACCAAAAGATGGAGTTGCAGTACATATCAACGCCTTTAATTTCCCAATTTGGGGTATGCTTGAAAAGGCTGCTGTAAACTGGCTTGCGGGAATGCCTTGTATTGTTAAGCCTGCCGAACAGACCTGCTATTTGACTGAGTCAATGGTCAAAGAAATCATCGATTCAGGGATTCTTCCAGAGGGAGCTCTTCAATTAGTAGCCGGGTATGGCAATGGTATCCTTGACCATGTAGATTCACAGGATGTTGTAACATTTACTGGCTCTTTCGAGACAGGAAAAAAATTAAAAACATTGCCTCAAATTGTAGAGAATTCTGTTCCATTTAATCTTGAAGCAGATTCCTTGAATTGCGCAGTTCTTGGAGAGGACGCGGTGCCAGGAACGCCTGAATTTGACCTATTCATCAAAGAGGTACGTAAAGAAATCACTGTAAAGTGTGGTCAAAAATGTACCGCCGTGCGTCGCATAATAGTTCCAGAGAAACTAGTGGAAGATGTTCAGATTGCACTCGGAAAAGCATTTGAGAAAACTACCATTGGTGATCCGAGTGTGGATGGCGTGAGAATGGGCGCTCTTGCCGGCAAAGAACAATTGGAAGAGGTGACTAAGAGAGTTGCCGAACTGGCAAAGACTTCCGATTTGGTATATGGTTCACTTGACAATACTGGAGAAGCATTGGGAGCTGATTGGAAAAAGGGAGCTTTCATGTCCCCGCTTTTGTTTGTTAATCAAAAGCCGCTAGATACTGATGAAGTTCATAATATCGAAGCGTTTGGACCAGTAAGTACTATACTTCCGTATAAAACAATGGACGAAGCCGTAGAAATCTCCAAAAGAGGTAAAGGTTCACTTTGTTCATCTATCACTACAGCTGACGACAAATTGGCTACGGAATATGTTGTAGGAGCGGCAACACACCATGGCAGAATCCTTGTACTGAATGAGGCATGCGCAAAAGAATCAACAGGACATGGCTCACCAATGCCAATGCTTACGCATGGTGGGCCTGGACGCGCCGGAGGTGGTGAAGAAATGGGTGGAAAAAGAGGTGTTATGCACTATTTGCAAAGAACAGCCATCCAAGGATCACCAACCACTATTACCGAAATCACACAGCAATATCAATATGGAGGAGAATATAAGGACACTGAGAAGCACCCATTCTCTAAGTATTTTGAAGAAATTGAAATTGGCGATACGGTAATTACAGCTAAGCGAACGGTAACAGAATCTGATATTGTAACATTTGCTAACGTAAGCTGGGATCATTTCTATGCACATACGGATGTAACATCCTTGGAAGGAACCACTTTTGAGGGTCGAGTAGCTCACGGATACTTTGTGCTGTCTGCTGCTGCAGGCCTATTTGTACAAGCCAAGAAGGGTC
>CAZWLS010000334.1:0-4553 GCA_964634415.1 uncultured Roseivirgaceae bacterium
GCGCGGCCGATAGAAGTAAAGTTTTCATTTTTATTAAATTATTATTTAACCATCGGAAAGCGGGGACTTTCCATTATTGGTTATCATACTTGATTGCGATATAAATCGTAATCCTTCCCTACGCCGGCATTATCCGGATCAGGTTTATGGGTATGATCTCAGCCGTTTCTACCTTATGGTTCGGCACCCCTTAATTGGCCGCAAAGTTAGATCAGCAATTCTATTTTCAAATTCTAAGTGAAAAATTTTGCGAATTACGCTAGGTAAAAGATGAGCTGATTCATAAATCACAGTTTTATTTTCTGGAAAATGGTCTAATTTCTGATTATATTCATAGTAACCAACCACTGGATAAGACACTCTGCCAGATAAGAAAATTGGATAAAATAAAGCGAATACTTTTAATTGATGATGATGATATTGTGAACTCAATCAATAGTGCGATTATTAAGCATGCAGGCTTTGCTGAGGAGATTCTTGTTCAAACTTCTGTCGTTGAGGCCATTGATTCGCTTAAGCTTGCGATAGACGAAAATAGCTTACCGGAACTTATTTTTTTGGATGTAAATATGCCCCATAAAAGTGGGTGGGATTTTATTGATGAATATGAACAGATCCCATTCAGTGCTTCTCAGCCTGGTGTAATTATGGTAACATCGTCCATTAATCCTGCAGATGCTGCACGCGCTTCAAAACTAGATACCGTAATTGATTTTATATCAAAGCCACTTTCTCCAGAGCTTCTAGATAAAGTCTATGAAGATCATTTTTCCTAGACTTCGCTCAGCTCAAGCCATCGTAATTCTTTTTCTTCAAGCTCATCTTTGAGAGATTTGATTTCTTCACTGATAGCTTGCAGTTTTTCATATTCTGTTTCAGAATTTAAAGCATCCTCTAAAGCTGTCTTCTTCGATTCAAGTCTAGGTATTTCTTTATCCAACTGGTCTAGCTCTCTTTGTTCGTTGTAGCTGAGTTTTCTCGTTTTAGCCTTTTCTGCAACCACTTCCTGCTTTTTACCTTTCTCCTTTTCTAAATCCTGAAGTTCAGCTACAGGCACACCTTCTTTTTCTCTATAGTCGGTATAGTTTCCTGGGAAATCTCTGATCTCCCCATTTCCTTCAAAGACAAAAAGATGGTCAACTAATCGATCCATAAAGTATCGGTCGTGAGATACGATCATTAGGCAACCAGCGAATTTTTGCAAGTAGTCCTCAAGGACATTTAGTGTGGTGATGTCTAAATCATTAGTGGGCTCATCAAGAATCAAGAAATTTGGATTCGCCATCAGAACACGCAGTAGTTGTAGTCTTCTTTTCTCTCCACCACTTAATTTACCGACAAAATTGTGTTGCATTTTCGGTGGAAACATAAATTGGTTGAGAAGCTGCGAAGCAGATACTTGACTTCCATCTTCGAGTGAAATGTATTCGGCTACTTCTTTTACAATATCAATTACCTTTTTTGAAGGATCGAATATGGTTTCATCTTGTGTGTAATATCCAAATTTTGTGGTTTGCCCGATTTCAATTTCTCCCGAATCAGGTTTTATATTTTGTGAGAGAATATTCAGAAAAGTAGACTTACCTACTCCATTTGGTCCAATAATTCCAATCTTCTCCTTCCTCTTAAAGATATAGCTGAAGTCGCTGACAAGATTTAAGGAATCATATGACTTGTTTACGTGACTAAGTTCTAAGATTTTTTTCCCTTGCCTTTCACCTTTTAGATTCATTTCCATCTTTTGGGTATGGATAGCGCTATGTGCTTTTGCCTTTGTTTCATGGAAAGCATCAATGCGGTATTTAGCTTTAGTTCCTCTCGCCTTCGGTTGCCTTCTCATCCATTCAAGTTCTGTTTTGAATAGGTTCTTTGCCTTATCAATACTTGCAGCCTCCATTTCCATTCGTTCTGCTTTCTTCTCAAGGAATTGACTGTAGTTGCCTTTGTACCTGAAAATATCTCCGTGCTCAATTTCTAATATTTCGTTGGTCACTCTGTCAAGGAAGTATCGATCGTGAGTCACCATTAGCAGCGTAAGGTTAGCCGTGGCGAGGTAGTTTTCGAGCCATTCTATTAGCGCTAAGTCCAGGTGATTGGTTGGCTCATCTAATATTAAGAAGTCTGGGTTTACCACCAATGCCTGAGCAAGTGCAACACGTTTTTTTTGCCCCCCTGAGAGGTCACCCATTTTCTTTTCAAGATCATGTATGCCCAATTGTCCAAGAAGTGCTTTTATCTGATGCTCATATTCCCAGGCATTCAGTGAGTCCATTCGTTCCAGTATAGGAGTAAGGTCAGGAGCATTTTCAGGATCATGTTCTGTCTTAAACATGGCTCTTTCATAATCCCTGATGACATTAAGTTCTTCTTTATCTTCGGCAAAGACAGCCTCAATAATCTTTTCTTCAGGATTGAATTCTGGGTGTTGCGGAAGCATGGATATGGTCAGGCCCTTGCGAAACGAAACAATCCCTTTGTCCTGGGCTTCGACACCTGCTATTACCTTCATTAAGGTAGATTTTCCAGTGCCATTGACTCCAACCAATGCTGCCTTTTGACCTTGATCAAGTCCAAAAGTTATATTCTCAAATAGTTTCTTTTCGTCGTAGCTCTTACTTAGTTCCTCAACTGACAAATAGTTCATTTAGCAAAAGTACGTCCTTCACGAATGGAACAAATCATTCATTTTTAGTTTTATATCATAAATTCTACCATTATGAAGAACTTCATTTATTCCTTCGTCCTAGTTTCGTTAATAGCTTGTAATTATTCTAATTCTCAAGAGCCGAAAAGCGAACCTCCGAGAGATTTTAATGGATATTGGTATGCAGGACAAGCCGAAATTACCAGTTTTATACTCGAGCAGGCACGATATGGTGAGATTCATTCTGGAGAAGCTGTTTTAGTATTTGTGACAGAACCATTTTCGCAAAGCAAGCAAGTGAAATTGGACAACTGGAGAGACCAAAGCCCGGATAATGTAAGCGTCATGAAATTGAACATGACAAAGAAATTTTTGACTGGAATATATCCCTACTCAATGATGATGAGTTCATTTACTCCAGTATCTCAAGATAAGTATCCAGACGCTTTTAAAGTCACCACTTCCTCTCAAGAATGGTGTGGGCATACCTGGATGCAGGTCAACCTAAGAGATGACCAATATCAAGTTCAGGGGTTTTCTTATTTTGAATCTGAAGGAGATGTAAATATTGAGGTTCCCAACACAATCTTGGAGGATGAACTATGGACACGCTTACGAATTAATCCGGAAAAGTTGCCTACCGGAAAGATTGAAATCTTGCCTTCATCGTTTTATCTGAGGTTACGGCATAGAGAAGTAGAATTAAAAAGTGCAGAGGCTAGTCTTATAGATCTCAAGTCTTCAGAATTTTCTAAAAGTAGCCACAGAAAGTATGAGATCAAGTATGATGATCGATTATTATCGATCTATTTCGAATCAGCTTTTCCTCATAAAATATTGGGATGGGAAGAAATCTATAAAAGCGGATTTGGTAATTCTGAAACTCTTACAACACGAGCTAAAAGAATAAATACAATTAAGTCTGCATACTGGGGAAAGAATAGCAACAAGGATCGGGCAATTAGAAAGGAATTGGGTCTAAGCACAGAGTAGTTTCTAGAAAGAATGATTCTGTGGATTATATATTTGGCGCATGCAAAACGATAACCCTTGGATTACTCATAACACAAGAGAAATTTATTCCAACCCATGGATTAAACTAACAGAACATGATGTCACCAACCCCGGAGGAGGAAAAGGGATCTACGGTAAAGTCCACATGCGCAATCTGGCCATTGGAATTGTACCCTTAGATGAGGATTTAAATACGTGGCTTGTAGGTCAGTATCGATATACGCTGGATGAGTATAGTTGGGAGATTCCTATGGGTGGAGGACTGCTAAATGTACCAAAACTTGATTCGGCGAAACGCGAGCTAAAAGAAGAAACAGGACTGGAAGCAAAGAAGTGGACTGAGATATGTAAGATTCATACATCTAATTCTGTCACTGATGAAGTAGGATTTGCGTACTTAGCTCAGGATTTAACTCAAGGAGAAACTGAATTTGAAGAAACTGAAGACCTACAAATAAAAAAGCTTCCACTTAGGGAAGCTTTAATGATGTGTGATGAAGGAGCAATTACTGATAGTTTAAGTGTAGCCGCTATTTACAAACTGGCCCGGATGCTTAATTTATGATTTAAGCGAGCGGTAATTTGATCGTGAAGGTAGTGCCGTTACCATCATTACTTTCAACTTTTATCTCACCTTTGTTCAGATTCACAAATTCATAAACTAGCTGCAATCCAAGGCCTAGACCAGTTTCGCCAAAAGTTCCTTTAGTTGAAATAGTTTCATCCAGATTGAAAAGAACGTCTAGCTTCTCTTTTGGAATGCCTACACCATTATCAGTTACTTGTATTTGACAGAATTGTCCGCTGCTATCTTTCGACGCATGCATTTTCACATGACCACCTGTATTTGTGAACTTAATAGCATTGTTAACTAAGTTTCTAAGAATAGTCGATG
>CAZWLS010000335.1:0-4506 GCA_964634415.1 uncultured Roseivirgaceae bacterium
CTACAAGGCGGTAAGTTCAAAGACTTTGTTACTGAGCTGATGCCATCAGTTTGCAAAGCTGCAAATGGTTTTCGTTCTTCCTTTTGGCTTTACAGATCAGAAACAGATGAATTCGAAAGTATTCAAAGTTTTGATACGGAATCAAATGCTTCCTCGGTTGGTGAGGCCGTAGATAAATCTTCTTTTGATTCATTTATTCAGCTCTTAAAAAAGCAGCATTTTGTACATATAGAAAGTGGTGAAAATTCTGTGGAGTTAGGGGAGTTTGCTTTAGAATATTTGGTTAAGAACAAGATGCGTTCTTGGGCGAGTATCCAAGTATGGAATGACAACAGATTGTTTGGAATCTTGGCAATTGAGTGGCAGTCTAAAAAAGACTTCACCGATCAGGATAAGCTAATAATGGTAAGCGCAGCTTCAATGATCAGTCAATGTTATGATGCGTTGCTTAGGTTAAAAGAAGATTTTCTTCATCGATCAGAAGTGAGTGACCTCAAGGTAGAGGAAAAAGAAAAAGAAAAGCTTGAGCGCAAGTTGTCGGATCATGCGTTTTATACCTCTCATAGTATTCGTCATCCATTATCTACCATACTGGCACTAATAGATCTCATCAAGCTCAATTGGGAAAGCAGGGAAGCTT
Organism: uncultured Roseivirgaceae bacterium; assembly: GCA_964634415.1. Taxonomy (GTDB): domain Bacteria; phylum Bacteroidota; class Bacteroidia; order Cytophagales; family Cyclobacteriaceae; genus Ekhidna. Next base: position 641 of record CAZWLS010000335.1, read on the forward strand.
ATGAAGAGCTTTTGCAGCAGCTTAAAATAGAAACAATGAATCTTGATGACACAATCCGTGTCATGACCGCCAAAATTGAATTAGATTAGTCGACTTAAAATCGTACTGCGACCAACTTAACATGACCAAAAGACCGAATCGGATAAAAGAAATAATTCTCCGGAGAAGCACATTTATCATCTTTTTGATATTGATTCTCGGTGCATTCGGGTTACTACGAATAGTTGCTACTCACAAGGATATTGATGATGTCGCGAATATTGACTTACCAATTATTGAGATTTTAACTCAGATCGAGACAAATCAACTCGAGCAAGCCATTGCATTTGAAAGGGCAATAAGATATTCTGAAGAACTAGATACCAATGGAGATATTGCCTTACAAGGCTTTGCAGAAGCTGATAGCACATTTAGGTATTTAGCGGCACTCGTTGACGTTGATCTATTAGAAGCCGAGCAAGAGGTTTCAGATGCACTCAAGCAGACAGGTCAAGAAGCACAAAGAATAAAGTTAAAAGGTCTATTACTATCCATAAAGAAGCTTGCAAGTGATCACACTAGCTATGAGCAGCATGCACTTGAGGTAATGGATTTATTGGAGGAACGTCAGATTGAAGAAGCAGTATTTGCATCTGAGCGCGTAGAATCTGAGGAGGATCAATTCAATAAACAAGTTGAAGGTGTTTTGATGCGTCACGAAATGTTTACCGAGGCATTGGTAAAAGTTGTTGAGCAAGAAGAGGTGCTATCTATGAAGTGGATTGTCACACTCACACTCCTATTTGTAATACTGTCGCTGCTTGCAGTGTACACTTTTAGTTATCGAATTTGGAGGCCACTAGAAGATATTCGTAAAGGAGCTGAAAAGATCGGTCAAGGCAATTACAATGCGAAGATTAAACTGAGCTCCAATAGTATAACAAGTGATATTGTAGAGTCATTCAATGATATGGCAGATCAACTTGCGTATTCTCAAAGCGAGATTGATCAATTTATTCATTTTTCTTACAGTACTGCGGATGATTTAAAGGCACCAATTACAAATCTTGGATCTCTCCTGGATATGTTGAGTAAGGACAATCTGAATCAATCTAATTTCAAAGCCATACTCAACAATGCAAAGAAGACCAATCAACAACTAGAGAAGACCGTTAATTCTTTAGTTGAAGTCAATAAGGTAAGAGAAGAGCTATCAACCGATGGGGAGGAGCTTGATATAGATGAAATTTTGAAAGAGGTCGTTTCGACTCAGGTTAGTAAAATCAAAAGTTGTAACGCAGTAATTAAGAAGGATTTTTCTGAAGCTCCACTTTTATTCTATCCTAAATCTCAATTAAAGGCAATTTTTAAGCATTTGCTGATTAATTCACTTGCTTACAGAGATCCTGAAAAACAACTCCAAATTAAGGTCAAAACCAAACAGGTTAGTGGTCATACCACGCTCATTTTTAATGATAATGGGTTAGGGTTTGATTCTATCAAATACAAGAATGAAATCTTCAGACCATATACAAGGTTGCATTCTCATGTTGATGGTTCTGGATTAGGTTTATATATCATAAAAACCATAATCGATTATCATAGAGGAGGAGTTCGAGTTGAAAGTGAAATACGCAAAGGGGCTACTTTCGCACTAAGATTAAACTAGTTCCTAGTTTTCTATAAGGTGACTTTCGTAGATATTTTCGAGTAATTCCGGGGAAAGCGGCTTAGAGATGAATGCCGTAATGCATTTCGATAAGGACGCTCTTTCTTCATCTTTCGCAGAAATGGAAGAAGTCAGCATGATTACTCTGGTAGATCCATTGATACCTAATTTTTCATATTCTTCAATAAAATCCCATCCATCTTGTCCGGGCATGTTTAAGTCTAAGAAAATGATATCTGGAGTTTCACCTGAGGATTTAACGTTATTAAGAAAGTCTATTGCATGGGGCACGTTATTGATTGACTCAACCTCATCTGCAAATTTGGCGTGTTTGATGATGACAGAATTGATCGAATTCACAATATCATCATCGTCGATCAAAAGTACTTTCTTATAAGTTTCCAATGGCTAGTGGTTCGTTAGAGAATTTAAATTTAAGCAAGCCCGCCTAAAATTTGATTTGGCCCTATGCTTTTTTGGATAAAATTCGATTACAACCCAAAGATTACAGGTGAATAGATGTAATGACCGGATACAATTATTCAAGCTTCAGCATAAGTAGTGTGGGTTCTTCTGGACTGTCGGATTTCCTTCAAAACGACTAAATGAAATGAATACGTTATTTTTAATAACTCTTGTTATTTCAAAGTATAACAAGTTTATCAATCCTAATCTTAATTCATTTGACTATGAAAACCATTTTTAATTCCGGCGCATTTAAGCAGGTAAGGTGGCAAATGGTAGTGGTGGTGGCTCTTGCCTTAGCATTGGGCTTAAACATATTGTTTGGTAGAACATCTCTTAAGGAAGCTAAAAGAATAACAAAAGAACTTGAACTTCGAATTGACACTTTGCAAATCGTTGAAGAAGAGTATAAAAAGTTAGAAGAAAAATACATAGACCTTTATAACGAATTCGGGAAAACAAGAATGCAGTTGTCAGATTTCAGAGATAAACTCGCTCGAATTTCTGAATCACAAAATGCAAGTCTTAGAAATATCCGCAACGAACTTGGCAATCTTGTTGAAGAGTATGACACTATCGATGTTTCCATCCCAATGGATTCAGTAAGTTTAGACAGCCTTAGATTTTAAAATTATGAAAACTCACTATTTATCAATTTTATTTCTATTGATATCGCTTGTCGCTGTTAGTCAAGAAATTAAGTTCCGAAAATCAGATCAAAAGCTACTACTGAAGAAGGGGGATGTAGTACAAATTCAAGCAGATACAGCATATATTATTAGCCAAGATCGTGCTCGATTACTCAATGAAAAACTTGATGAATTGGAAAGTGCAAGAAAGCTTAACGCTGAATTAAAAACTATAAATGAAAAACTACTGACTAAAGTTAAAGAAGTTGAAAAACTAGTTTCCAAACTTCTGAAGCGTATGGAGTCCTCATCGACAGAGGTTGATGTTGATTTAGAGCAAATTCTCAAGGATCTAGATACTAATCTTGCCGCGTTGAAATTAAATAATAACGAGCTTACCAAAAACAATCAAGATTTGAAAAGACAAATTGGTGAGATGGATCATACAATTGATCGCTTGAAGAAGGAAATCAGAGGTATATGGTGGAATGGATTTACCGATAAAATAGTAGTTGGTGCGCTTGGACTTGGTCTCGGCTATTTAATAGGTGTTCTTTAAAACCTGCCTTTCTTCTAGATATAACTACTTCAGAGAATGCCTCTGGATTTATTTCGCATAAACAAAAAGTCTGGCGTTTGCCAAGCTTTGCTCTCCTTCTTGGGTTCGATCGGGGTGGCGTACCACCCAAGTGCCCTTTTGAGTATTTTATCAGCAATTAGCATAAACAAAAAAAGCCTGGCGTTTGCCAGGCTTTGCTCTCCCTCTTGGGCTCGAACCAAGGACCCTCTGATTAACAGTCAGATGCTCTAACCAGCTGAGCTAAGGGAGAATTTTTTCCTAAAAAGGAGTGCAAATGTAAGCATCCATTTTACAATTCTCAATGCACTCAATCAAAAAAATTTTTAATAGCAAAATTTGATTATAATCAGACATTATGTCATTTAAAAATTCATCAATTTGAATATAGTATGCCAAAATGGCATTAATTATTGTTCTTTTTTGTGTTGGTATGGAATTCGATCATCTGCAAACCATAAATCGAATTTGTAAAACAAAAAAACAATAGAAAATGGGACTTATAAAGTACAACACAAACGACTACAGACCGGCAAGTTTTAGAAGC
>CAZWLS010000336.1:0-4506 GCA_964634415.1 uncultured Roseivirgaceae bacterium
ATCATTGACCAAATCTTGGTTCACACATTCTTCGCTTTACGACACACTAAAAGAGCTAGCAAATAAGAAAGTGAAGGTTATGATTACCACAGATCATGGCACTATTAGGGTAAATAAAGCACAAAAGATTGTGGGAGATAGAAATACAAATACCAATCTTAGGTATAAGGTTGGTCGCAATCTCGCCTTTGATGAAAAATCACTTTTTTTTACAAGAAATCCAGAAAAATTAGGATTGCCTAAAGAGCATGTGAGTTCATCCTATGTTTTTACGATGGATGATCACTTTTTTGCGTACCCTAATAACTTTAATCATTATGTACGCATGTATAAAGATACATTTCAGCATGGAGGTATTTCCATGGAAGAGATTATGATTCCTTTCATCACGTTGGCAAACAAATGACCATTCCAAACTACAATGAAGATGAGCTACAAGAAGTAGCTAGAAAGCTAATTAGCAATTTTGGACATATCAAAGTATGGTGCTTTGATGCAGAAATGGGTACAGGAAAAACGACTCTAACCAAGGCAGTATGCAGGGAATTGGGCGTTCAGGATGAAATGAGTTCGCCTACGTTTTCGATTGTCAATGAATATCAAACGCATTCAGGGGAAGACATTTATCACTTCGACTTTTATAGGCTAAATGATTTGGAAGAAGCCATTGATATAGGTGTTGAAGACTATTTATTTTCTGGTAAATTTTGTCTGCTTGAGTGGCCTGAGATCATTGAGCCACTTTTACCTGATGATTACCTCCAAATAAGCATTAAATTAGTAGGTGATAACACCCGATCACTAATTGCACAACCTACATGAACGAAACGTCAAAATCCGGATTCGCGAAATTGGCACAAGAGCAAACGCTTTATCCGCAAGAAGCCCCTGCTAAAGTTTCTAAAAAACATGAGTCACTTCAGATAGGTGTGCCAAAAGAAATTGCAGATCAAGAAAAGCGGATGCCCATTCAGCCATCTTCAGTTGGTGTTTTAGTTGCGAATGGTCATGAGGTCGTGATCGAATCAGGCGCTGGCGATTCTTCCAACTTTTCTGATAAAGAATACAGCGAGGTAGGAGCAAAAATCGCCTACAGTGCGAAAGAAGTATTTGAGTGTCGCACCGTTCTTAAAGTTGAACCTCCCACCTTGGATGAAATTGGGATGATGAAGCCAGGAAGTGTCCTAATCTCTGCTTTCCAAGCCGGGAAACAAAATGCAGAGTACTTAGAAACACTTAACAAGAAAAAGCTTATTGCTATCGGCTATGAATTTATTCAGGACAAAGTAGGCGGTTTGCCTCTTGTACGAGCTATGAGCGAGGTAGCAGGTAGCACAGTAATGGTTATTGCTGCAGAATATTTGAGTAGTACGAATGGAGGTAAAGGAGTCATTTTAGGGGGGATAACCGGAGTGCCGCCGACACGAGTAGTTATAATTGGAGCAGGAACAGTTGCTGAATTCGCAGGTAGAGCTGCATTAGGACATGGTGCAGAGGTGCGAGTCTTTGATAATCAGATCTACAAGATGAGAAGGCTCAAGCATTCACTTGGTCAAGAAATTTATACATCCACATACGATCAAGCTCTTCTGGAAAAAGAGGTAAAAGAGGCTGATGTACTAATAGGTGCCGTGCGCTTTGAAAAAGGACGTAATAAGATGCTTGTAACAGAGGAGATGGTAATGAATATGCAGCCGGGATCTGTTATCATTGATGTAAGCATCGATCAAGGTGGGTGCATTGAAACTTCCGAACTAACCACGCACAAACAACCTGTATTTGTAAAGCATGACATCACACACTATTGTGTTCCGAACATCGCATCCAGAGTTGCGCGAACTGCCTCGCTAGCAATATCAAATATTTTCACTCCAATATTGCTTGAAGCCGGCGACTGTGGAGGATTTGATGAGATGATATATACACATCCTTGGCTTCAAAAGGGCGTATATTCTTATAAAGGAACACTTACTAGCCTTGCTTTGGCTAAAAGGTTCAATCTAGCCTTTAAGGATATCAGCTTATTTATGGCTGCAAGAATCTAGAATTACAATTTTATCATTTGGAAGCGAGAATAGATAATTATCAAACATGGGTAAAAGGCGCGGATAGTGCCCATTTAAAGCAAGCGGCAGAGCAATTAATTCAAGACGCTGGATTTACTATTTTGAATTTCATTGAACATCACTTTGAACCTCAAGGGTATACTGCTCTGTGGCTGCTCGCAGAAAGTCATTGTGCTTTGCATACATTTCCAGAGGAGAATAAATCATATCTAGAATTGTCGAGTTGTAATCTTCAGATGTACAACGACTTTGTCGAGCTGATTGAAAAATTTTTTAAAAAACCAGAAGAGTAGTTCATGTCGGTAAAACGTAGAATATTTGAAACCCTTGAAAAGGGTCAAGGTGACGACTTGCTGAGCAAGCGATTTGACATTTTCATTATGACCATGATTTTGCTGAATGTAGCAGCGGTCATTCTTGAGACGGTAGAGTCAGTGCATAATGATTATGAAATTGTTTTTGAGTATTTCGAATACATATCTGTTTTTGTTTTTTCTATTGAATATTTAGGAAGAGTTTGGACATGCACATATCTGGAAAAGTATAAGCACCCAGTTTACGGTCGTATCAAGTTCATCTTTTCTTTTATGGCTGTTGTTGATTTATTAGCAATTGCACCGTTTTATCTTCCTTTATTCTTTGCGATAGATGGCAGAGTATTAAGAATCTTAAGACTCTTCCGTATAGTGAGGATCTTCAAGATGGGTAGATACTCAACAGCCTTTAATATGATTGTTACTGTAGTTACCAAGCGTAAGGAAGAGTTGTTAGTAACGCTTACTATTGTATTTGTTATGCTCATACTAGCCTCTAGCTTGATGTATTACGTCGAAAATGAAGCACAACCGGAAGTGTTTAGGAGTATACCTGAAACTATGTGGTGGGGTGTTGCAACACTTACCACCGTAGGATATGGCGATGTATATCCTGTCACAGGATTAGGTAAAGTTTTAGGAGCATTTATTGCAATTCTTGGGGTAGGTATTTTTGCTCTGCCTGCAGGTATTATCGCATCAGGATTCGAGGCCGAAATCTCGAAGAGAATGAGGGAGAAAGAAGAGAAGGATTTAGATTGAGTATCACAAAATGGTTGATATCGGGTGTTGTTTGCCTTCTTGCATACAGTTGGGCAATTCGCTTGCATGACTATTTCTATGGTCTTGTTGTGGCAGATAGAATTAGTCTTATCGCATCCATGATTGCTTCTTTTTTCTTGCTAAAGCATGTTGCGAATAAGATCGAGAAGCGTAATGCTATTGTATTTGTAACCTTAATGCTATTACCATTTGCTATCTATCCAATAATTGATCAGCTAGTACTCTTCACTCAACATTCTTGGTTGATTATTCATCTATTCGTTGTTCTTACGGTATTAGGTGTTCGATCATTATCGAGTTCCAGGTTGCTTTTTTTTAGTCCAATACTTTATTTATCCGTATTCTTTTATCCTTTCAATTTTCAAAAGGCCCAATTACGGTTTTATGATCGGCTAGAAAGTTCAATTGAAACCAGGCATGGTGAAGCACAGATTGTCCAATGGAAGAAAGACTATTGGATGTATTACAATGGGCAGCTTCAATTTTCAACGATTGATGGGCATATGCTACGAGAGGCGTATGTACATCCCATTATGCAATTGGCTGGAGAAGGAAGTGAGGTTCTATTGATTGGAGGTGACAATGGGATTGTAGAAAGTGAATTGTCTAAGTTTTCAGTTAATCTAACGGTCGTGCCGCTAGATTTTGAATTTCATCGATTTGCCCGTGAAAACAAGAAAATTCCATTTAATTCTGTGACCAATCGCAAGATTAATAGAAGTGAAGATCCATTTGGATATTTAGCTACCCATTTGAGTAGCTATGATGTCATCATTATTGATATGCCTGATCCAACTAACTTAGAATATAGTCAATATTATACGCAAGAATTTTACAGTCTTATTGAAGCATCTTTAAAAGAGGAGGGCGTAATGGTTACTCAGTCTGGAGATCTCTATAAGTCTGGAAATTTGGTGCAAAGGGTATGGAATTCAGTATCAGGAGTAGGCTTAAATATTGTTCCTTTTCAATGCCAGATTCCTACAATTGGTCATTGGACGTGGGTGATAGGGTCAAAGGGTAGATCCAGTAGAGAGGTGAAAGAAGTAATGTCTGACGTAAGTGTTGGGGAGACAGTTTGGTGGAGTCAGGAAGCAGCTGATATGATATTTGCATTTGGTAAATCTTATTTTACCAGTAAAACCTCATCAATTAATACATTAAACCAGGCATCGAAATGAAGTCTCAGTGGTTATTTGGAAAGTATCCTGATCTGTTGGTTTTATTTGTTCCAGTATGGGCATGTTGGTTGATTTCCTTTTCCTTGCCAGAGCAAGCTTTAATGTCGGATATACCCTTGTGGGTTTGGGTTACAGTAGTTGTAGGAATTGATGTGAGTCACG
>CAZWLS010000337.1:0-4451 GCA_964634415.1 uncultured Roseivirgaceae bacterium
AAGTGGCTTTTGTGATGTTGTAGTCCAATCCCTCTTCATCGTGCAGAATAGCATTTAACCAAGCTTCTCCCAGGTAGTGTGTATTTGGCGCTTTGGTACCCTCTGTAAAGTAAGAAGAGATGCGATATTCAGACTTTTGAGCAACGGCTGCTAGAGAGGTCAAAAGAAGAAAGAAGAGTATGGGACTTTTCATTTTATGTCTTTGGGTTATTGTTACTTTCTGGATTTCCTTTTTTCATTGAACACAAGCTTGTTGTGAAAGGGGTCGGTCACTTCCATACAGAGATCTTTCCATGGGGCTTTGTCGAGTCCAGGGTTGTTGTATTTGTATTGCTTTTTTTTGAGGCTTTTATGATATTCCTTCAGACCCGTACAGTTGATAAAGATCTTGGCTCCTGGTGACGCATCACCGTGATGTTCCGAAAGGTGAAGTACAATTCCTCCTCTCGATACTTGTATGTATAGCGGTGCGTCATCATGGAATTTGTGTTCCCAATCAATCTCAAATCCCAGCCAGTCCACATAGAATTCAATGGCCTTTTTGTAATCAAACATTCGAAGAATGGGAATGATCTCTTGTGCTTCCATTTGAGGAAGTTAGTGAAGATTTCGCTCACACCAATCTATGGGTGAGAATAGAAGACAGGCAAGATGCGTGTGTTTTCCGGTAAAGACTCCCGGTATGGACATTACTTCGCATCCTGGATCCGCTCGAACAGCTGCAAGAATAAGAGATATAGAAAGAAAGGTCAGCGCTCCTGTTGCTGCAGGGCCCCCATAGCCCAAAAAGAACACACTAAGGAAAGGGCCGAAAGCCAGTAGAGCTCCGGTCATCCGGCCAATTGCAGGCCTATACTTAAGGATCAATAGATGCAATAAAGAATAGAATGCGGCCAGACCTAAAGTCCACAGAAGTCTGGTTCCTACTCCTGTCCAGGAAACATCCCTGTAAACCGTCCAAACTTCTGTCACAAAGAAAATTCCGAGACCTAATCTGAATATACGGCCTAAAGGAAGTGCTCTATGTGACCTGGTTGAATTCATGAGCTACAACATCCAGAACCTTCTTGTATCGGAGGGCATTTTTCAGTCCCGAAAGAACAGTAGACACAGCAATCTCCTGCTTTGGGTTTCAATACCTGATGACAATTTTCGCATTCATAAAAGAATTGACAAGCATCAGTTGGCATGGTCTCTTCTTTTTGATGTCCGCAGTTTGGGCAGTTAATCGTAGATTCCAGAATGATCTCAGCAGGCATGGTTATGATTTCTTAAGCAGTTTGCAAGTAGAGCTGCAATCCGAATGACTGCAGTTTTTGGATGTGAAGGAGCAAGCCATCCACATTTCATCCAGCGAGGGCATATTGCCTTCTCCGAGCAAATTCTCTCCGTAAGCAATGATTTCTGTCAACCTGAATTTATAGGCCGAGGCATCACCAAGCTCTTCAATGGATTCGTAGCTGAGAAAGAATTCATAAAATGTATCAGTCACTTTATTCCTAAGCTTACTTTCGTTTGCTGTTGAGAGTGTGGTTTTCTTCTTGATAGGTTGAAGGATTTGTTCTGCGATAATTCCAGCTTCCTCTTTACTCAATTGGTCCACATCGGAATTTCTAAGCCACCCTTCCTTTTGATTAAAGGAGTCATAGTTGGTAGCATAGTCGTTCATAAGAAGCTCACTGGCATTTACCTGATGTTTGGTGAAAACCGAATTAACTACTTGTCTTCTTGCTTTGAATTCAGCGTTTTCAAGCCAGAGTACAGCGATCACCGTTCCTGTTCTGTTTAACCAGGCTTCCTGCACGTTCGCATCATTTTCGAAATCCTGCAGAATAGGCTTAGCCTTGCTGCCGCACCCAATGGATGGTGCCGCATTGCAAACCAAGGGAACTTTGTAAAAGGATAGGTGGTCAGGAGCATTTACTGCTGCTTTTTTGCTTTGCTTGTCTATTACCGTATATCCGGTTTTATTGATAGCTGCAACAATCTCTGCTCGCTCAACTTTTGACGATAAAAATTCAATTGAAGCATTGCCCTCAGCATAGGAGGCATCAACTGATTGTATTCCGGCAAGTTTACCAACTTCATATTTAATGTGGCTCTCACATCCAGCGCAGGTCATACCTTTTACGTCCAATACAATTTTGTGGACCTTGGAGGTGTCCTGTGCTAACAAATAGGTAGGTGACGAACTTTGATTGGGGCTGTCAGGATAAAAGACGTGTGCGTAACTTGGAAAGGCAAGCATCAGCATGGCGAAAGCAGTGACGAAACTCAGGAATTTCTTGGACTGCCAAAAGCTTGGTTTCTGATCTTCCTCACAGTCGCATTGGATTTCTTCTGCTGTCCTGGGCTTTAATTTCTGATACCAAGCAAATCCCAATACGCCTACAGTCAAAACAATAAGGAAAGGGCGGAATGGCTCCATCCATGAAAATGTAGCGGCAATACCCCCAACACCAGCAAGCAATGAAAACACAGGGGTGATGCAACAAAGAGAGGCTACCAAAGCGGCCAATAGACCTGCTCCTGCACTCCTCGAGGATGTGTTTGAAGTACTCATGATATGGTTTCTTTTTCTTTTGAAAGGCTCTCGAGAACGGGTTTAATGATCTGGGCATTTTCTTCTACAATAGAATAAAATACAGTCTGGCCTACCTTTTTATCTTTGATAATCCCTCCGTCTTTGAGTTTTCGGAGGTGCTGTGAAATTCCACCCACGGAGATGTCCAGGATGTCGCTGAGATCACACGGACACATTTCACCTTCCTTGAAAAGAAGATAGAGGATCTTGAATCTGGCCGCATTGCCTGCCAGGTTGAAAATCTTAGTTAGGGCGATGAGTGGAGTTTCAAGCTCTTGAAGCTCATCTTTACATTGTTTGATCTGTACGGGATCAGCCAGAACTCTGATACAGGTGCTCATACTTTAATATTTTAGCAATTACTAAAAAGCTAAGATAGGGAATTTCAGTATTTTAGTAAAAGTTTAAATATTAGGGTTTCCTGGAATATTTGAAAGTTCAGCAATCCTCCAACTCACAATTCTCATCTTGTCCTTCAAACTCTATAGTGATATGATTGATTGACTCACCTTTGAGTTTTGAGCGTACCGTTTCTTTCAGCTTGGCTTGTTGGGATAGCTTATAGTCCTTATCCAATCGCAGATGGATCGTAAGAATGTTGTATTGACCGTCCATTGACCAGGCATGACAATCGTGTATATCTGTTACTTCTGGCATGTCCTTGAGCTTTCGACGAATATGATCAATGGAGATTTCTTCGGGAATACCCTGAAGAATGACTAAGAGACTCTTTTTAAGATTTTTGTAGACATTGTAAAGCACGAAAATTGAAATGAGTACTGAAAGTAAGGGATCAATAAATGGGGCGTCTGTGAACATCATGATAATACTCCCAATAAGCACAGCCACCCAACCTAAGACATCTTCCAGCAAATGAAGTGAGACTACTTTTTCATTTAGTGATTCTCCTTTTCGGAGTTTGATTACTGCCGCGCCATTCACCACTATGCCTAAGATGGAGAGGTAAAGCATGCCTTGGACATTGGTTTCCTCGGGGTTGAATAATTCAGGGATTGCTTTGGTTAAAATGAATATTGATCCCACTACCAGCACAATAGAATTGATAATCGCACCAAGCAATGAGAAGCGTTTGTATCCATAGGAAAATGTCTTTGTTCTGCCTTTCTTGGATAGCTTTTGAAAATACCAAGAGAGACCTAAACTCAGGCTATCTCCCAAGTCGTGCAGCGCATCGGAAAGAATTGCCAGACTATTGGTGTAAAGCCCACCGATGATCTCAATAATGGTAAAGCTGAGATTAAGAAAGAAAGCAACTTTTACATTGCCTTCTGAATGGTGATGTGAATGATCGTGATTATGTCCCATAATTATCTATTCCTGCTTTCTTGAAAATTGATAGTAATTCTTCTGATATGGGTAAAGGCTTTAGTGGCGGAATGTTTGCGCCTCCTGTATTGCCTACAGGGATCTTACCCACAAATGATTTGACTCCACCAATCAAAAGTCGAGGGATCTGACCGATCACTTCTTTGGTGTCTTTGATGCGAATGCCAAAAAGTAGCATCTTCCAATGCACATAGCTGTGATGATAGGGATAAGCCTGGCCGATGATATGTGCTCGTTCCAAATGACTCCAGGCAGTTTGAAGGTTCTCTGCTTGTAAATGCCTTTTATATTCCTTCAATTCTTGGTCGAAGTACGGTATTAGCCTCTTGGGCATTGCGGTATAAAGTTTCATTTTTCTACTTTGAAAGATTTAAAATTCGAATAGCTCCCCGCATCACAAAACCGAAGACAACACCACCTACAACTAAGTCAGGCCATTTACTCTCCAGCCAATAAACCATTACCCCAGCCAATATCACCCCTCCATTGACGATGATATCATTGGACGTGAAAATGGCAC
>CAZWLS010000338.1:0-4417 GCA_964634415.1 uncultured Roseivirgaceae bacterium
AAACTGAGTCTGAATTTGAAATTCAACTTCATGTTCCTGGAATGAACAAGTCGGACTTCAATATTGACTTGAATAAAGATCAAATCACTATAAGTGGTGAAAGGAAGATGGAAAAAGAAAATAAAGGGAAGAACTTTCATAGTGTCGAGAGCTACTACGGAAACTTCAACCGTACTTTTTATCTACCGGATGTAATTAACAAGGATAAGGTAGATGCATCGTACGTCGATGGAATATTAACCATCACTTTACCTAAGGATGAAAAGAAAGTAACAAAGAAGCAAATAGCAGTTAAGTAAGTGTTTTTGAGAGTTGGTGAGTGGGGGTGCTTTATTTGTAGAGCACCCCTTTTTTGTTAAGATTGGTTAATGACGCTTTAATTTGGGACGTTGAGCAAAACCAAATCTGCATTTTTACGGTATAACCATGTATCAAAAAGGATTAAAATATGAGTAAAAGGAGTTTAATAATGGCAATGGCCTTCTCCTCTCTCTTTGGAGGAATTGTGGCCGTAATAGGGTTTTCATTTATTGCACCTAAGGAAACTATCGTAAGACCAATAACACAGGATGCAAATCCAGTTAGTTTAACAAACTATGTGTTTGATTCAGCTGACTTCATTGTTCCCAGTGGTCTAAATTTTGTGTTTGCAGCAAAGAATGCAACCAATTCAGTGGTTCATATACGTACTACCTATAGTGAGGGTATGCGTGCCAATAATCCGTTCAATGATTTTTTTAAGGACTATTTTGGAGAGCGATACGAGCGAAGAGGCGGGCCGGCACGAGGGGCAGGTTCAGGAGTTATTATTTCAGCTGATGGATACATTGTGACAAATAACCATGTGGTCGATAATGCTGATGAAATTGAGGTGGTATTGAATGACAATCGAAGTTATCAGGCAAAGGTCGTGGGAGTAGATGAGAATACTGATTTAGCAGTGCTCAAGATACAAGAAGAAAATCTAGTTGCTGTAAAGTATGGTAATTCTGATGAAATCAATATTGGTGAATGGGTGTTGGCGATTGGAAACCCTTATGAGTTTAGATCGACAGTTACCGCAGGAATAATTAGTGCCAAAGGAAGAAATATCAACATTTTGAATGGCAGCTATAAGATTGAATCATTTATTCAGACAGATGCAGCAGTAAATCCTGGAAATAGTGGTGGAGCATTGGTAAATCTTAGAGGTGAGCTTGTTGGTATTAATACTGCGATTGCATCTCCTTCAGGAGCATTTGCTGGTTATTCTTTTGCAGTCCCAGTGAGCTTAGTTAAAAAAGTAGTAAGTGACCTAGTAGAATACGGAAAAGTGCAGAGAGCCCTTCTTGGAATATCGATATATGATGTCAATGCGCAAGTAGCTGAGCAGTTTGATTTAAATATTCTAAAAGGAATTTATGTCAATGCGGTGATGGAAGGCAAGGCTGCAGATAGAGCAGGGATTGAGAGAGGCGATGTAATAATAGCAATAGATAATAAGCCCGTAAACAATGTGGCACAACTGCAGGAACAGGTTGCTGTAAAACGACCGGGAGATGAAGTAGAGGTGAAGTTTATTCGTGACGGCAAAGAAAAATTTGTAATAGCAAAGTTGAGAAACGAAGAAGGGTCGTTGGATATCGTTGAGTTGGCGTCCGAATACAGAGTGGAGGGCGCAACTTTTGCTGATGTCTCAGATGATCTAATGGATAAATTGGGAATTGATGGGGGCGTGCAGATCAAAGAACTTGGGGATGGAAAATGGAAAGATGTGCGAATGAAAGAGGGATTTATTATCACCGGAATAGACAATGAGAAAATCAAAAACATTCGTGATCTCGAAAGATATTTTCAAAGAACTCGTACAGATGGAATTCTGATTGAAGGTGTCTATCCAGATGGAAGTAGAGCACATTATGGTTTAGGTTTATAAGCAAATTGATTTTAAAAAAGTAAGCCCGCCTTTATTAGGTGGGCTTTTTTATTACCTACCTTCGAAAGGTGAATGATGTGATTGTTATAGGTGGTGGCTTAGCCGGTTTGATCAATTCGATTTTACTGCGAAGAGCAGGCTTAAAGGTCTTATTATTTGAAGAAAAGAAGTATCCGTTCCATCGCGTTTGTGGTGAATACATCTCCAATGAAGTAATTCCTTATTTGAGAAATATCAACCTATTTCCGGAAGAACTTAATCCTACGAATATTTCGCAATTTCAATTAAGCGCAGTCTCAGGGTCATTTTTAAAAATACCGCTAGATCTGGGAGGCTTTGGCATAAGTAGGTATTTATTTGACTCCTGGCTCGCAGATAAAGCCAAGGAAGAAGGTGTCGAAATTATTCATGAACGAATCGTAGAGTCGGCGATGAAAAATAATCACCATGTAGTGACTTCTAAGTCCGGTGAAGCATATGAGTCCAAAGTGGTCATCGGGGCCTTTGGCAAAAGAAGTATCCTAGATAAGAACTTAGACCGACCATTTATCTCGAGAAGATCGCCTTACATAGGCGTAAAATATCATATCAAAACTGAGTATGCTGTTAGTGATGAGATTGCCTTGCATAATTTTCAAGGAGGATATTGTGGTATTAGCATGGTGGAAAATGAAGTCTATAATCTTTGTTATTTGTCCCATCGATCAAATCTTAAGAAACATGGTTCCATTCCAAATATGGAGAAAGAGCTAATTGCTCGAAATCCTCACCTTAAGCATTTGTTTTTTGAATCAGAATTTTTGTTTGACAAACCAGAAGTTATCAATGAGATAACATTTGAAAAGAAGGAGCCTGTATTTAATCATATTTTAATGTCGGGAGATTCTGCAGGAATGATCACGCCACTTTGTGGGAATGGCATGGCCATGGCCATTCATTCGACAAAAATTTTATCAGAATTGATTATCAAAAATTTGAGTGAAGGGTTTGATCGATCCAAACTAGAAAATGACTACAGAGCTGCTTGGAACAGTATGTTTGCTAACCGACTTCTAGCCGGAAGAAAAATCCAAGGTCTGTTTGGATCGGCAAACCTATCAGGGACAGCTGTGATGTTTGGAAAGTTATTCCCTCCTTTTACCAGGTTTCTAATGAAAAAAACACACGGCTCTCCGATTAGCTAAGCCATAGATAGATAAAATATGAGTTTAGCATTAATGCTGAGATGAAGTTTAGTCGCATCGTAGACGAGAAGTTAGCGGCAAGGGTGTTCTTTCGCACCTGTAGATACCAATAGCTGAAGTATGTAAGAACGGGAAACATTGCTACGCCAAATAATAATGCTGCGTTTAACGAAAATTCTTTCATGAAGAAATAAAAAAATCCTGTACTCGAAAACAGGAACGCAACTGCTGTAAAATGAAACGTACCAAGAATGCCTAATTTTTTGCTGATAGTAATATCACCACGTTTTGTGTCTTCATCATGCTGATAGATTTGAGTCATTGGATATGAGCCAAGAAGTAGAAATGTACTCAACGCACCTGGAATTTGAACTGACGATACCCACACATCAGCAAGATTTGTATTTGTAAGGGCAATGTAGCTAAGAATAAAGGTCCAATATCCCTGGAATATTCCTGCTGCAAGCCATCCAATCACTGGATACTTTTTCAATCGTATGGAAGGATGACTATATGCCTTTGAAATAGCTCCATAGATAAAGATCATAAGGGCAAACTCTAGTGAAATTGCAAAAGCACCTATTAGTGCGACGATATCCATTGCGATGGAAACGCTATACAGTTCCTTGCTTACTTTTGGTGGATTTTTTAGTCCGCCGATGCTGTTTTCATCTTTATCAAAATAGGAATTATATCCGTTGCTTGCCGGATAAACTAAGAGGTGAAGGATAACGAAGCTAATCCAAAGTTTACCTTGATCTATTTTTTCTGAAACTGCGAGTGCCAAGAGGAAGACAGGCAATAAGTAGAAGGAAAATGGGATGCGTAGATGAAGTAAAGTTGATTTTTTCAATAGGAATTAGATCTTCTCGTTAAAAAGTTGGTTAATATTAATGAAGTACTGTCAGATGTCCGCATACATTAACCATATCGCTACTGCTCTTCCGGCTAATCTTACTGATCAAAGTCAGATTGCAGATTTTATGGTAACTCACCTACAGCTCAATAAAAGTGAGGAGAGAAAACTGAGAGTTTTATATCGTGCAAGCGGGATTAAACAACGTTATTCTGTATTGCGAGATTTTGGTGAAGATTTAAATGGTCTGAGCTTTTTTAAGGAAGATGTGGAATTTCCTACTGCAAAGCCGAGAATGCTCATCTATCAGCAACATGCAATCAATTTAGCAGAAGAGGCGTGTAATAAAGTATTGAATGAGTCATCAGTAAAAAAAGATCAAATTAGCCATTTGATTGCGGTAAGTTGTACCGGGATGTATGCCCCTGGTCTAGACATAGAACTTGTAGATAGGTTGGGTCT
>CAZWLS010000339.1:0-4304 GCA_964634415.1 uncultured Roseivirgaceae bacterium
AGGAATAATCGAATATAAAAATGGAATTTGAATCTATTCTTGCTGCCTAAGCAAATAGTAAAAAATATGAGTGTGATAAAAAAAATACTAGGAATGATGTTCAGTCTTGGCTTACTACGAATTGCTGAAGCACAGGATTTTGTAACGGGTATTGTAATGGATAGTGCTGGAGACGCCCTAATTGGTGCAACTATAATGCAGCAGGGGACCGAAAATGGAGTTGTTAGTGATGTGAATGGAATGTTCAGACTAACATTAAGTGGTGATGAACCTGTTATCGTAGTGTCATATATTGGATTCAAACAACAGGAATTGAGAATTTCTCAAGAAGAGTCAATAGAAATAATACTTGAAGAGGATGCTAAGTTTTTAAATGAGGTTGAAGTAGCTGGTTTTGCCGGGGCAGTTGGTCAAGCCCGAAGAAGAGTAGAATCAATACAGAAAATACCAGAATCTGTTACGAGTGTTCTTGGTGAAGACATGGAAATAGCAAATATTTCTAATATTGAGGATTTTACACAAATTGTACCGAACGTCTCTTTTCAATCATCACAAAATGTAGGTGTGAATTTTGTTACTGTTAGAGGCATACCTCAAATACGGAATGGCGAAGCTCCTATTGCTTTCGTTGTGGATGATGTTTTCATTCCAGATGCCAACCTGATTAATCAAGAACTATTTGACGTAGCAATGGTGGAGTTTGTAAGAGGACCTCAAGGTTCTTTATACGGAAAAAACGCCATAGGTGGTGCAGTTAATATATTAACAGCCAGTCCAATAAATAAAATTCAAAACAAGGTATTGATTGGATATGGAAATGGAAAAAGTTTAAAGACTAGAATCTCTTCATCAGGTGCTGTTGTCAAGAACAAACTCTTTTATAATATTTCAGGAACTTACAAAGACTCTGAAGGTGTAATTGAAAATGATTTCTTGAATAAGCCAGTCGATTTTTATAATGATTTGAGCTTTCGTGGTCAACTTAAATATGTATTTAACCCAAGGTTTTCAGCAACAATTTCTCATCGAAGAATTGATACCGAGGGAGGAGCTATCTATTATGGTACTGCTGCAGATGGGAATGGTCAAATGCCTGCTAGTTCTTTTGATTACACCATTAATAGTGATCAATTTGGTAAATCATTTTTAACAAATAATTTTTCATTTTTAAAGCTTGAATACTTCTTTGATAATATATACTTAAGGTCTGTTACATCAATTAACAATGCAGATAGGAACCATGTGGGTGACCTTGATTATTCTCAAGCAGATGTGTTAAGACAGATTCAGGATAGTAATAGCAAGACGTTTAATCAAGAAATTAAAATTGGTTCTACTAATTCTAATTCTAGTTTTTCTTGGGATTTGGGTTTATTCTATCAATCATCAGATAGATTTTTATATACAGAAGCAACTGCTGATTTTGGTTTTTTTGCCCCGCCATTTGAGCCGAGCGGTACCCAAAGTCAATTACTTGTTCTTTCAGATTTTACAAATACTTTTAGAACTACGGCATTTTACGGTTTTGCTGATTATAAATTAACTGATAAACTAACTGCTGCAATAGGACTTAGGTTTGATAGAGATGATATTGAGCAACAGAACACCTTAACTCTTAATAGTCAATCAAAAACTCAATCAGAATTCCAACCTAAGCTTTCTTTTTCTTATCAGGCAAAAGACAATATTATGGCTTTTGCTAACTATGGTAGAGGTTACAGAAGTGGAGGTTTTAATACTGCTAGAACTAATATTTTTGATGCTGAATTTGAAGGCGAAACCAGTGATAGCTATGAGTTAGGAATGAAAACTTCAACAGCAGATAATCGATTCGTATTTAACATTTCTGCTTTTTACATTGATTTTAGGAATCAACAGCAATACGCTGTTGGGCTAGCTCCTGAAAGCACGTATATTGGTATTTTTAATTTCCCAGAAAGTGAGATTAAAGGATTTGAGGCAGAAATGAAAATACGAGCTTCTCGTTATCTGGATATTCTTGGTGGATTTGGAATGAATTCATCGGAGATAACGAGAGGTGGGAGAGCAGGTGATACTGATCGATCATCTTTTGCAGGCAACAAAACTCCATTTGTTCCTGCTTCAACATTCAATCTAGCACTTCAATCTGGTTTCGATATTTCTGATAAAGTACAATTTGCTGGTTTCCTTAACTTAAATGGTAAAGGAGAAATTTATTGGCATGAAGACAATCAGGAAAGTGATGTTTCAGAATCATATTCTCTTTTAGATTCAAGAGTGTCTCTTACATTTAATGAAGCGTTTACTATAGCTCTCTGGGGTAAGAACCTGACCAATACACAATATTGGCAGGAGTATTATGCTGGTGAAGTAAGCGGATCCGCTGCCGGAGATCTTGGATGGATAGGAAGACCAAGAACTTACGGAATAGACCTCTCTCTTAATTTTTAATAAATCTGAAATCCGTTTCAATCCCTTAGGCCTAGACATTACTGTTTGGCCTTGGGGTGAAATGTGAAAATTAATTATGCAAGAATTAAAAATTGCAACAGACATTGGGGGTACGTTTACTGACCTAGTGGCAATGGGGAAGGATGAAAATGGTAATCCATTATTAACTTTTGCTAAGGAAAGTACGACTCCAGAAAATTTTGAAAATGGAATTCTTAATGTTTTAAAGCGATCTGGGATTTCGCTTGAAGAAACAGGATCATTTATTCATGGAACTACCATCGTAATTAATGCATTGACTGAAAAAAAAGGTGCGAAAACAGCATTAATTACTACTGCAGGGTTTAAAGATATACTTGAAATAGCCAGGTGTAATAGGCCAGATCTTTTCAACTTTAATTTTCAAAAACAACCTCCTTTTGTAGAACGCTACTTACGGTTTGAGGCTAAAGAGAGGGTAAACTACAAGGGAGAAATACTACAGAGTTTGAGTAGTAAAGATATCGATGAAATCATAATCAAACTAAAGGAAGAAAAGATTGAAGCTGTAGCAATTTCTCTTCTAAATTCTTATAAGAATCCAGTACATGAATTATTGATTCATAACATTATAAAAAGAAGGCTACCTAAAATTTCCATTATATCCAGTCACGTAATATCTAGAGAATGGAGAGAGTATGAAAGAACCAGCACTGCTGTCTTAAGTGCCTATGTCTCTCCAGTTATTAGCAGGTATTTAGATAAGCTTGAAAAAAAACTCAAGAATGAAGGTTATAAAGGATCTCTATCTGTCATGCAATCGAATGGAGGATTGACTACTATAGAGGGAGCCAAAAACAATCCTATATCTATGGTAGAATCAGGTCCGGTAGGAGGAATGTTGGGAGGTGCTGAACTGGGTAGGGAAATAGGATATTCCAATTTGATCATTTTAGATATAGGTGGGACAACTGCAAAATGTAGTCTAATAGAAGATGGCAGAGTTCGTATTGTAAATAATTATTTTATAGAAAAATCCAGAACAAAGGCCGGCTATCCTATTCTATCACCAGTAGTAGATATAGTTGAAATAGGGAATGGGGGAGGAAGTAAGGCTTGGATTGATGCAGGTGGAAAGCTACACGTAGGACCTAGAAGTGCTGGGGCTAAACCAGGACCTGCTTCATATGGGCTTGGTGGTAAATCTTTAACAACAACAGATGCAAATTTAATTGCAGGGTATATACATCCTGATTACTTCTTAGGTGGTGAAAGGAAACCTGATTTTTATGCTGTTGATCAAGCGGTCGAGACATTGAGTAAAAAATTGGATGTTGGAAAGGATGAAATAGTAACCGGTGTATTAAAGGTAGCGAACAACAATATGATCAATGCCTTGAAACTAATATCTGTTAATAAGGGATATGACCCGAGGGATTTTGCTTTGATGGTAATAGGTGGTGGTGGACCGTTACATGGTGCCTTTTTAGCCAATGAGCTTAAAATGAAAACTGTAATCATACCCAATTATGCAAGCGTGTTTTCAGCTTTAGGCATGCTTAAGTCAGACTTTACCAAAGATTATATAAAAACTGATGTTCAATTAATCAAAAATGATAACCTGAATTCTTTATACGAAAGCTTTGAAGAAATTAAAGAACGTGCAGAACTTGAATTTGCAAAAGAAGGATTTGATAAAGAACAGATAAGCTACAAATTTTTTGCAGATTTAAGATATTCAGGGCAAGAACACTATGTGAAGATTCCAATTTGCTTGGATGATGTTGACTATGATGATTTCGTAAATAGATTTAATCAAGAACATGATAAACTTTATTCATTTCAATTGCAAGGCCCAATTGAATGGGTTAATTATCATTTGAATGCTTGTA
>CAZWLS010000340.1:0-4297 GCA_964634415.1 uncultured Roseivirgaceae bacterium
ATTTAGCTTTTTTCAAACGACTGATTTTGCTGATTTCAATGTGACCTTTTATAGGTCCTGTAACCCATAAGATTTTATCCTCTTGGATTTGATAGTAGGTATTAAAGTAAATGCTAGCAATGAACACTGTAAAACCACCTACAAGCAGAGATATGAAGATAAATAATCCATCGAATTCTCCCATCAAAATTGGAATACACGAACCCCAAACTGAAAGAACAGATACGATCAACATCCATTTGTTGAACGTACTAACTGCGGAATAATACCTCTTCATGGATTAGGTCTTTTGCTTCTTCTTTTTAGCCGCCGGGAACAAAATATTGTTCAAAATCAATCTGTATCCAGGAGAATTGGGATGTAAGTTAAGATCAGTAGGAGGTTCATTTACAAAGTGCTGATAATCCTCAGGATCATGACCTCCATAGAATGTCCAAAACCCTCTTCCAAGAATGCCATGGATGTATTTTGCCTCGCTAATGCTCGGTGTTTGACCCATTACAATTACATCTCCTTTAACCAGTTGTTTTTTAAAGCCAGTTGTTTGTCCCATAAAACCATGTATGATCTTTTGATGGTTTTGTGTCAACATTGTTGGAATTGGATCCCATTTGGCGGAAAACTCGAATAAGGTGAAGTAATCGTTGTTTTCCACAAGTCCTCGCTCATTGGCTTGATTGTCAATATTGGAATATTCATACCGCATAGGATCACGTTCAATTGTAAAGTTTTCGAAGGCCATGGTTTTTGAAAAGTCAAGCTTAGATTGTGCTCTGGGATCAGCTGGATCTCCATCGTAAATGCTCTCAACAATATCTAAACCTTCGGCAGCCAATGCAATATCATATGTATCTGTAGCCGAACACATAGCGAATAAGAATCCACCACTTGCTACATACGCTTTTATCTTCTCAACAGTGGCATGCTTCAATTGTGATACTTTACTGAATCCATGTTTTCGAGCGGATTCTTCATACTCTCTTTGCTGTTGTTGATACCAGGGGAAATGATGGTAGGCGCGATAGAATTTTCCATATTGTCCTGTAAAGTCTTCATGGTGAAGGTGAAGCCAATCATATTTAGGCAATTCTTCGCCCATAATTTCATCGTCAAAAATGACATCATACGGAATCTCAGCATATGTTAGCACTAGAGTTACGGCATCATCCCATGGTTGCTTACTTTTAGGTGAGTAAACAGCAATCTTTGGGAATTTTTCCAGCTTCATAACATCCATATTGGAAGATGGACTTGCAATAACATTCAATAAGTCATTTGCCTCCGCATCAGAAATTACCTGATAAGATACTCCTCGAATGATACACTCATTTTCAAAAGCTTGGAGGTGCTTTATCATAAAACTTCCTCCTTTATAATTGAGCATCCAGTCAACCTCTACTTCTTTTGTAAGTATCCAATAAGCTATTCCATAGGCTTTTAAATGGTTGGTTTGGGTCTCATCCATTGGGACGAGGATATATGCCGCCTGGCTAGCTATACAGACATTCAAGAAAATTAGTAACAATATTCCCCTCATATGCATCACTTTTGTGTATACAACGTTAATCAAAACCGTGTGTTTTACTAATATCAACTAATGAACATTCGCGAAAATATCAAAGAGGGCATCAAGTCTATCAAAGCAAACAAGTTAAGGACCTTCCTGACGGCAGCTATTATCTCAATAGGTATTACTTCCTTAGTAGGGATTCTTACTGCTATCGATGGAATACAAAGCTCAATTAATAGTAGCTTCTCAAGCTTAGGTGCGAATACATTTGATATTGAAGACAAAAGACGATCTCGCGGATCTTCCGACGGAAAAAAGCAAAAAACCTATCCAAAGGTCACGTATCACGAACTGTTGACGTTTAAGGAAAAATATGAAGGAGTTGGTGTTGTATCAATTTATACAGTTATTACAGGCCAAGCTGAAGTTAAATATGGATCCAAGGTTACAAATCCTAATCAGATAGTAAGGGGTGGTGATGAAAACTACCTGACGGTAGATGGTTATGATGTAGATAAGGGCCGTCCGTTCTCCGCGAATGAAAGCTTAAATGGTAGCTACGTAGCCTTGGTTGGTAGTGATGTTATTGATGAGCTTTTTGAAGATGGAGAGAGCCCGGTTGGTAAAAAGATTAGCTTAATGGGTTCTAAATTTAGAATAGTGGGTACGATAGCTGAACAGGGTGGTGCAAGTGGCAATTCTAATATTGATAGAACCATAATTATTCCTATGCAAACAGCAAGGATCATTGCTCCTGAAAGAAACTTCGGTTATGAAATAGCGGTATCAGTTCCTGACCCAACGCAAATGGACAATGCAATGGGTGTTGCCAGAGGACTCATGAGAGCCATTCGTCAAGATAGACCTGGTGAGGAGGATTCCTTTGAATTATCTGCTAGCAAATCATTGGCTGAGCGAATGGGTGAGATCACAGGCTACTTAAGAGTAGGAGGGTTTACTATCGGATTTGTAACATTAATTGGCGCATCTATCGGCCTAATGAATATCATGTTGGTTTCTGTAACTGAACGCACAAGAGAAATAGGTGTTCGCAAGGCATTGGGCGCTACACCATTAAAGATTCGTCAACAGTTTTTGATAGAGGCGATTGTTATTTGTCAGATGGGAGGACTGGGCGGTATCATCCTGGGAATGACCATAGGAAACCTCACCTCCTCGCTAATCTTTAAGTCTGGCTTTGTTGTGCCATGGTTGTGGATGATAGTTGCTGTTGTTATTGGTATTGTTGTTGGCCTGATTTCAGGTTACATTCCGGCATACAAAGCATCCAGACTTGATCCTATCGATTCATTGCGATTCGAATAGTTAAGCGCTTACAGTTGGTGTTATTTCCATAAGGAATCGGTCAAGCTGCCCTTGGGTGACGTGATCCATAACTACAATCTTAAACCAATTCGGATTTTCGTCATGAGTATCAGGGACAAGCATATAGTCTTTGGCAACTTTAGGGTCTACATAGTTAGACTTTATAGTTACTATATTCATTGATGGATTTCTGTAATACTCAATGCCCATATCAGATAATTGATCACAGAGTCTGTTCGTTTTCTCTAATAGCTTTTTGATTTTCATTTTCCACCCTTCACTTCCATAAGTCCTCATGATCATCCAAACAGCTATTGCATTTGCCCCTGATCTACTACCAACTAAGGTGTAATCTTTACCTTTTACATAGTTAGCTTCTTCTGTGAGCGCATATTCGATAAATCCTTTTCTTGTCAGATAGATCCCTGTTCCGTAGGGCGATTGCAGCATCTTATGGCCATCCAGTGTAAATGAATTGATCTTAGGATGATTGAAAGTGAGTTTGGAATTAGGATCTGAAAAAGGGTAGATGTATCCACCAAAAGCACCGTCTATATGAATTTTATAGCTTAGATCTAGTTCGTCCGCCCATTGAGTTATTGGATCAATGTTGTCTACGGAGCCAAACATGGTGGTCCCCATATTCAATACAATTATGAAATGCTTCTTGCCATTATTTCTAGCTTCTTCAAATCGTTCAATAGCACTTGATGTGATTTGTCTTGACTCCTTATCTACATTTAAGACAAGACTATCAAGACTTAGCAATGATGCGCCTTTCGGCATTGAGTAATGTGCATCTTCGGTATATACCAGGCAAATCTCAGAAGACTTGGCTTCAAATTCTTTTTCAAAATATCTTTTTAAAACCCAGATGGCCTGGATGTTAGCCTCTGTTCCTCCCGAGGCAACATAACCATCGTAAGATTCATCCTTGCCTGCGAAAATTTGTTTTGCGCAGATGTCAATTAGCTCGGCTTCAATTTTTTGCGTGCCTTCGAAGGCAGCTTCTGATTCATTTAAGGTATGACATCCAATATGATTGGGGTTGGCTATCATGGCCGATAAAAATGGTGCCTCCTTAAGAAAGGGGGCATCATGATAAAACACTTCTGTATCTAGGAAAGATGCTGGCAGACCCAAAACTGCCTTATGTCGGTAGTCTAGATTGCTTTGAAGCGCATCAAAAATAACCGACTTAATTTCTTTATGGCTATATGAATCCCAATACATAATCTTAACTATTTAGTATTGGGTAAATTTAGTTGTTGAAACAACTAAATAAAATGATTCTGGAATAATAAATCAATAAAAAAGCCCCATAAAGGGGCTCTATTATTTAAGGTATACTTTTTCCTTTTTGTTGTATTTATTTCGATAGGAGAGTCTGAATCCATTTTTACCCCATTTTTTTATCTTATACACATAGGGTATTCTTCTTCTTTCCTCTGTGAAAGAATC
>CAZWLS010000341.1:0-4278 GCA_964634415.1 uncultured Roseivirgaceae bacterium
CTTATAACAGCCCAATCTTATTTAAAAGAATGAGAGTGCGGGCTAACATTAATCAAAGACGTAGCACAGTATTTACACAAGACCAGTCTAAGCTTGAAATCAATCATAATCAAGCCTCTCTGTCCCTGAGAACACAGCTCCCAGGGTATTTAAACTATCATGTGTCTGTTACTCAGCAGATGAACGGTAACAGGAATTCCGAAAGTCGTTTTTCAATGAACAAGTTAGGCTGTAAAGCACTTTTTGATTCGGATGACACCCATGTTGAGTTCAATGTGAATCCTCGAGTCATTTCACTTAACACTCAGACATTAGACCACATCTGGGAACTTAATCTGAGCAGTAATTACGATATAGGTAAGTTTAGAATAACTCTTGAAGGGAAAGATTTGCTTAACCTTAATGGAGCTTCAGTGAGCCAAAACACATTTGAGTTCAATTACTTCGATGAACGGAATTTCACCCGTTTCCCAGGTTTTGTGTTAGTGGGATTCACGTACCATCTTTAATTGCACTTAATCATAATTTCCTGGTCTAAAATTGACTGAACCAAACAAATGAAAAGATCACTGATATTCGCACTTTTTCTACATGCCTCTCTATTATGCTTTGGGCAATTCAAAAAGAATACTATTCCTACCCTAGGTCTTAATAGACCAGAAAAGACAATTGATACTACGATATTCAGGGTCAAGCAGAATATTGTTGATCGCTTCGATATTGACAGTTTAAGGTACACAGGTAGGGTGAATCTTTACAATTCATCATTCATGGATACAGTAACAGCCAGATTCATTGACTTTGATGAAAACGTTGCTTTCTCATCTTCTAGTTTTGAAAAACCAATAGGAATAGATTACACACATTTTAATGCCAGTGCTACATTCCTCAAAACACGCTTTTTTGATTATACACTTTTCGACTCAATTCAATTTCGAGGACAGGCGTATTTTTTCGACGCCGTATTTTTTTCACAACTAGATATTAAAAAATCGATATTTCATAAGGGCGTCACTTTCGAAAGAGCTGAATTTTCCGAGACGACCACATTTTCAGATATTGAATTTAGGGGGAAGGTGAACTTTACTGGAGCTTTGCTTCCTGATACACTTTACTTTAAGAATATTACATCTAAAGAGATAGTTGATCTGACAGTTGCATTATTAGATACAACAAGAAAAGCCGAAGAGTTGTATTGCTATATTGATTTGATGGAATCTGATCTGGAAAGAGTCAAGTTCCGGTACGATAATTTTCGCTTTATTGTTCCAGAGGATATTTCCAAACTTGAATATGATAGACTTTACAGATTGTTTCAAAAGCAATTGGAAACTCGTGAAGTGAAAGGATCAGAGAGTTATGAATTGTTGGACAAAGATTTTAAGAAGCTAAAACTAACCAACAACCCCTATGATAGTCGCACGGAAAAAGCGTTCAATAAGTTTGCCTATCACTGCCAGGGTATCTGGAACGATCATGGTTATGAAAAATGGTACATCTTATTCTACCTTCCCTTATTGATGATATTCTTCACTTTCATCAATTATTTGGGCCTTTCGTATTTTTTGAAAAAAGTCTATCCGGTTAAAAACATAAAAAAAGAGTTGTCAACTGTTGAAAGGTATAGAGCTAGCACTTCAAAAGTTGACAAATACTTAAAATCCACCTATTACGCTTGGGGATTGGCATTTTATTACACAGCTCACATCTTCCTTGGGTTAAAATTGGAATTAGGCAAGCTGGATTTTAAAAAGCTTTGGTCTTCTTTATATATCCTTATCCAATACGTTGTTGGGGTATATTGTTTGGCTTCTGTGGCCAACTACATCATCTCGTAGATTTCACAATAATGTATCCTTTAGTAACCAAGTCTTTCTTTATTCTGTTGATCCTTTTTTTCAACCAAGAGAGATTAAAGGCACAAGTAAAAACAGATACTATCTTTAAGTATAATTATGATGTATTGAAAGCCTTAGAAGGCCTGGAAGAGTTTCGAGAGAAGTCACGATTGTTTTTTGATGCTTATACTTTGACAACCAACTCCAATAATTTCGAAACAGACATGTTCATTTTTGAAGGGGACATACTTAAGTTTATCCCTTCTGGTAAGATTAGTACAGGTGATTTTAGTGGATACACGGGCCCAGGCGGGCATACAAGCACAAACTATGTAAGAAGTATATTTAAAGTAGTTGCCGACAAGCCTTATGGTGCACTCCTTTGTAAGATTGGTGAAGATGGTCAATACAGGTTACTTGGGGATAGTATTGAATTTACTGCTCAAACATCAGGTAGGCTTAAGTTTCTTGTCAACGACAAGGATTTATCGGATAACCTGGGCAAATTCGAATCAGTGGTTTATCTAAAAAGCGATTTCGCTAAAGAAGATCACACGATTCAGAGAGAAGGTAGCTTAGTTTACCTCACTGTAAATCAACAAAAAGAGCTAACTCGTATCCGTTCACAAAGACAGTATAGGGAAGAAAACAAAGAGCGTTTGGCTGAAGAAGCCCTAAGAGAAGAGGAAAGGAAACGTGCAGAAAGGGCAGAAATTTATCGGCAGGCTAAAGAAAAATCAAGGCTTGAAAATCCGGTTGTCTTGTCTGAAAAAGAAGCTGTGGATTTATTTTCTGCCTGTGTAGGTTACACTCTTACCTTGAATCATGTGGCTGGCTTTATGAATACTAATGAGAAGAATAAGAAGCCTCATGAACGCTTATCAGATACAAGTATTAGAGAAAGATTAGAATCTCATGAACGCTTGATCTCATCATTGATAGCTAGGGGTGCTGAATCTCAGTTACAGAATTTTACAGAATCCTTGAAGGTAGCAACGACTCGCATTACTGATCCTACCGATGCTATTGGTTTGACCCAAGCAGTTTTAAATACAATGGATTCAAGTACTGTTGGCTTGGATATGTCACTAATCAAAGAGATCAAGGATCTAGGAAAAGTAATAGATCTGATTGCTTTAGAAAATAAAGAGTCTGTCGCCTTAAGGTTCTCTATCACTAAACCTGCTGGCGGTTTTTTCGGAGGAGAACTTACAAGATGGGGTCTTAAAAATAGTTTTACAGGAGAAATCATGGTTGAACCGGAATACCTGTTTATCGGAGGAGTTGATGAAGGTTTAAGGCTATCTAAAAACAATCAGGGAGCCGTCGGATTTCTTCATGAAGGTGGTGGGATTGCCATTCCATTTATCTACCGAGCAGGAAGTAGCTTTAGTTCAGGATTGGCACCAGTTACCAAAACTGGAGAAAGGTGGGGATATATTAACACTAAGGGAGAAGTAGCTATTTCGTTCAAGTTTGCCTACGCCAATG
Organism: uncultured Roseivirgaceae bacterium; assembly: GCA_964634415.1. Lineage (GTDB taxonomy): Bacteria > Bacteroidota > Bacteroidia > Cytophagales > Cyclobacteriaceae > Ekhidna. Next base: position 3,330 of record CAZWLS010000341.1, read on the forward strand.
GATTCGACCTGGACTATCTGGGTGTAGCAAAAGTAAGAAGATGGCTCACCAATCAAGTGATTTACATTGATACGTCCGGCAAATTGGTTAAGAACCCTAAGTAAAATCTTATCCTTGTCAAGGATAAGCTAGTGTAAGTTTTGAGAAAGGCTGATTCTCAGGAAACTCATTCGAGAACGGATAATAGATGACATTAATCTCTCAGCAATGTTCCAAAACTATATCTCTTTACTTGGCATTAAGGATTAGGCATTCTCAAAGAGGATCAAATCACAATATTGGAATCATAAAAGGCTCCTTTCAAGAAAACGAAGATTCAAATTTAGTATATATGCTTGCCCTCAGTGGACCGTGCGGTAATTTTATCCCATGCATTTAAAAGAAGCGATCGAGAAGAAAAGCCAACTTCCTGATAATTTTGAAAAACATGAGATGAAGTTTAAAGTGATCATCCAGCCATCGGACCCATCAGAAAGCAAAGATTTTTTTGAAAACTGTCCGGTAAACGAAATACTAAATCACTCTGAGAGGTATGCGCCTAAGTTCTCTGCTAAGCAAAACTTCGAGCTAATCGGTATAAAGTATGACGGCCAAAACTTCTTATACTCTTCAATTCCCTCTGACCTCTTGGGACTTATCTAATAATCTTCTAGTGAGGTGTGTGCTTTAGGTTCATCTTAAGATTTCACTAGACTACATCATATCTGAGAAATTCAGCTACCTTCACAGTGTGAGCAACATTTTAGAAGGACTGAACGACCGGCAACGAGAAGCTGCCTTAACAGAACATCCAAGAACTTTAGTATTGGCAGGAGCAGTTGCTGGTAAGACAGCAACTATTATCAAGAAGATTCAATATTTGATCTTCGAGAAAGGAGTTAAATCTTCACGGATTTTAGCGATAACCTTTACCAAAGATGCTGCTAATGAAATGATAGACCGACTCATA
>CAZWLS010000342.1:0-4240 GCA_964634415.1 uncultured Roseivirgaceae bacterium
TATTCTTCTGTCTGATATGTTACCTACTTCTGAAGCCGCAAGACATGCGTAATCAATAGGCAGGGCTAGGGGTTGTCCGTGAAAGTTTCCACCACTAATAGTGTGATCAGTACTAAATACTATAGGGTTGTCGGTAACAGAATTAATTTCTATTTCTAACATTTCCTTTACATGAAGCCAAGCATTTCTTGAAGCTCCATGTACTTGAGGCATGCATCTTAATGAATAGGGATCTTGCACACGGGCGCAATTGGCATGAGAATGAACAATTTCGGATCCATCTAACAATATACTGATGAAGGCTGCCACATGTCGATTTCCTCTATACGCTCTAACATTGTGTAGTTCTGGTGAAAAAGGTTTTACTGAAGCTAATAGTCCTTCGATCATCATTGCACCAGATATGTCTGCATGCACCAATACATTTTGTAATTTATCTACAATTTTAACACCATGAGCTGCTATAAATTGTGTGCCGTTTATAAGTCCTAAACCCTCTTTAGCTCCAAGTTCAATTGGGTTTAAGTCTTCATTTTGCATCCACTCAGCAGTCTCTACGAATTCACCATTAACATTGACTTTTCCTAAGCCGATTAATGGAAGAAAAAGGTGAGAGAGAGGAGCTAAATCGCCTGATGCTCCAACAGATCCTTGTTCAGGTACCAAGGGAATGATGTTATTATCAATATGGAATATGATACGTTCTATTGTGCTTTCTTGAACCCCTGAGTATCCTTTGGACAATGCATGTACTTTCAATATCATCATCAGTTTGGTGATTTCATTTTTGATAGGATCACCAAGACCTACTGAATGACTCATTAGTAGGTTTTTTTGCAACGTACTTGTCTCTGATTTGGAAATTTGAGTGGTGCAAAGTGGGCCAAATCCAGTATTGATACCGTAAACTGCTTTATCCCCATCAGCAATTTCTTTAACATCCGCTGCACTCTTTTGTATCGCAGCTCGTGTTTTGGACGACAAGATCCCTCTGGTTGTTCCATTAGCTATGGAAATGGCTATTTTGGCGGTCAGGTGCTGTTCTCCATAATTAAATGTAGACGGTACTGTAGACATAGTTGTAGTTGTTGAGACAACAAATTTAATCGGTAAGATTAAGCTCCTGAAATTCTTAGCTTAGAAGTATTCTGACTGCGCTATCCTATACGTATTCGCATGTGCTTCAAGTATATGTCTTATTTCCTCTGAATATCCTCCGCCCATAGAGCATACCAAAGGGATTTTATTATTTTTAGCTGTCTTAATTACAATCTCATCTCTACGCCTACACCCATCAATGGTCATTCCTAACCTTCCCAATTTATCAGTTTTAAGAACATCAACTCCGGATTGAAAGAAGATAAAATCAGGTCTGACTTGATCTAAAAGCCTCTTTAAATGGAAGTCTAAGAGCTTCAAATAGGTTCTATCATCGGTTTGATCTTTTAGCGGGACATCTAGATCAGATTTTTCTTTTTGCAATGGATAGTTATGCTCTCCATGCATACTAAAAGTGAATACACTGCTATCATTTTGAAATATCTCTGCAGTGCCATTTCCTTGATGCACATCCAAATCAACTATCAATATTTTCGTTGATTTACCACTGTCGATTAAATATCGAGAGGCTATTGCAATATCGTTTAATAAACAAAATCCCTCAGCTCGATCTGTAAAAGCATGGTGTGTTCCACCTGCAATATTCATGGCGATACCATATTCCAACGCATAATCTGCGCATTGAATAGTACCTGCATTAATGGTTATTTCTCGTTCAATTAACGAATGAGTTATAGGGAAGCCACTTCGTCGTTCTTCCTGCCTTGTAAAGTCTAACTTTTGAAGTTTATTCCAATAATTAGATGTGTGAACTGATAGAATTTCTTGCTCAGATAGCTTTCTGGGTGCAAATAGATTTTTCTCTTCAATGGTTCCCTCATGTATGAGCTGCTTAGGTAACAAATCATACTTCTCCATAGGGAATCGATGTTTGGGTGGCAAAGGATGGTTGTAAATATTTGACCAAGCAATTTTTAACATCTTCCTATAACTCTTCCTTTTCATTAATGTTTATGTGAACTAACTTGTAAGCATACCAATAACCTAAATTTCGCAATGCCTAAAGTACAAGTTCAACGAAGCATTAAAATTAATGCGCCAGCAGAAGTAGTTTATCCAGCTCTCACCGATTTTCATAAATGGGTAGAATGGTCCCCTTGGCTTCTTATGGAACCAGAAGCTAAAGTGACATTTTCAGATGATGGGAAGTCCTATGAATGGGATGGGGATAGATTGGGGTCGGGGAACATGCACAGAGTCACTGAAAGGGATAATGAATTTTTGGATTTTGATCTTAACTTTTTAAAACCATGGAAGTCTGCCAATAAAACCAATTTCAAACTCGACCCAATAGATAGTGGCACAGAAGTTACCTGGACAATGGACAGCAGTTTGCCTTTTTATCTTTTTTGGATGAAAAATATGATGAAAGCATTCATAGGCTCAGATTATGAACGTGGTCTTGATATGCTAAAAGCGTATGTGGAAGAAGGGGAGATAAATTCGAAATTGGTTTTCGAAGGTCAATCCAATTTTGATTCATGCAAATGGGTTGGTATAGAAACCTCCTGTTCAATGGATGAAATGGATTCAAAAATGGAATCAGATTTCAATAAGATAGGAGCGTTTGCTGATTCAAATAAAGAAAAAATTTCAGGACCTCCATTTTCTATTTACAAGAAATGGGATCTGGTTAAAAGAAAAGTTGATTACATAGCATGTGTGCCGGTAGGAGACATCCCAGGTGATCTAAGTCAAGAATTCACTACCGGAGATATTCCGGAAACCAGAGTAGAAAAGATCAAACATATTGGTGCATATAAGCATTTAGGGAATGCCTGGAGTACAGCTTATGCCATGATGAGAAATAAGGAATTCAGGCACAATAAAAAGGTTTATCCGTTTGAAGTTTACCAGAATGATCCAAAAGTTACTCCTGAAAAAGAATTAGTAACTGAAGTGCATTTTCCAGTAAAGTCTTGACGTTATTCAATAGATAGCTCGGTACAGAAGCTAATCACTTCTGGGCACCCATCTATTTCAGTTTGTAAGCAAATTTCGTAAAAACCGGGCTCAAATTGATATATAAGCTTATTATCACCAGTGTCGTCTTCAAGTTCTGAGAATACAAGCATATCGTTTTGATAGATGTTCCAGTGATAGTCAAATAGATCTTTAGATTCAAAGTTTGCTACAAATTCATAAGAATTTGAACTCAATTGAATCGTTTCGTAAGAGACATTTGGGCAAGCATCAACAGTAATTACTTGACAAAATTCTGTGCCTGAAAAGCAGTCGTCATTGGGTAAAGCAGTACGAATACAAATTGTATAAGTACCTGACTCAAATGTTTCTTCAAGAATGTTATCACCATTCTCTATACCTCCATCTTCTTCAACCTTTTCATCATTGATATACCATCCATAAGAAATTTCATCAATACGTTCAAATTCAGCTTTAAAGACATATCTATTAACAATCACAGAATCAATTTCAAAAAATAGCTCAGGACATTTCTTACAGGTGTCAAAAGTTTTAAAGAGTTGGAAAGGACTTTCGATTAGAACATTACCTTCTTGAGCATAATCGAATATTTCTAAAGGATAAATGAATTTTGGCTGCTGATCAAAGCCTTGTTGTCTTTCAAATTCGAAGTATTCCTCCTTACTTCCAATAGTTACCTCATTGCTGTCCATATCTAGCATGGTAATAGGATAGATAAGGTCAAAACATTGAATAAAAAATGGATCGAACTCATCTCTGAGTGTTAGAATCTCACACTCATCAAGAACATCAATAAAGTCTTGCTCAGTGGTAATTGTTTTTATTGTGCCAGCTTTGGAGATTGTAATTGGATATTCAACTGCATCAATATGTTGAGTTATTGTTGCATTATTAGCAGCATCTTTCAATCCTTCAAAGTCAGAAATTGCAATTTGTATATCGTTATTAAACTTGAATTGAATTGGATAAAAGAACTGCAGACATCCGTTTTCTGATAGCGTTTCATTTTGTATGGCTCTTTGAATAGAGATAATAGCAACACTTTCTATGAAGTCGTTAGTCTCATTATCATCTGGTGGTAAATCAAGTTTATCCTCTGAAACACAAGATTGAAGGAATATTGCAAAACCAGTGAGTAGGAGGATACTCGTTCTTATTTGCTTGTATATATTTCCTA
>CAZWLS010000343.1:0-4177 GCA_964634415.1 uncultured Roseivirgaceae bacterium
TGCATACAGATCTCATCTCGCACGATATGATTCCACATCCTTGGAAAGGGACAAATGAAAAAGATGTACAGTGGATTGAGAATGAAAATTGGCTTTATAGAACTTCTTTCAATATTAGTAATTCGATTTTAGAGAGAAATGCGGTCGATTTGGTCTTTGAGGGATTGGATACTTATGCAGATGTTAGTTTGAATGGAAGATCGATTCTTACTGCCGATAATATGTTTAGAACATGGCGTAAAGAAGTTTCTGGTTTACTTGTCGAAGGTGAAAATACACTAGAAATTAAATTCATTTCCCCTCTGAAAATGAATGCTCCAAAGTTAGATGCCTTGGGGTATGAGCTTCCGGCAAGTAATGAGACGGCAGAAATGAAAGTAAGTCCTTTTACTCGTAAATCACCCTTTCAATTCGGATGGGATTGGGGTCCTAGATTGGTGACTTCAGGAATCTGGAAGCCCGTGTATTTAGAGGCATATAACAGAGTCAGAATAGCTGATATACAGGTTGTTCAAAAAGAGCTCTCGGAAGACGTTGCAAAGTTGGAGGCATTGGTTGAGTTGGATGTTGAAATGGACGGAATCTATGAGATCAACGTAATGGGGCAGGAGGTGACGAGAGACTTAAAGGCCGGGATGCAAATGGTAAGTATACCTTTTGATATTAAAAATCCTAAGCGATGGTGGCCAGCCGGATGGGGCGAGCAAGACCTTTATGATATTCCAGTATCTATATCATTTTCTGAAGACGTGATAGATGAGGAAGTAGTAAATATTGGCTTGAGAGAAGTCGAATTAGTAAACGAAGCAGATTCTATCGGTGAAAGTTTTTACTTCAAAATAAATGGAGAACCTGTCTTTGCGAGAGGGGCCAATTACATTCCTCAAAGCCATTTTTTACCATCAGTCACTACCGAGGATTATGTGAAATTGATTGAGGACGCAAGAGCTTCTGGGATCAATATGATTAGAGTCTGGGGAGGTGGGATCTATGAAAATGATATCTTCTATGATTTATGTGATAAGAATGGAATACTTGTGTGGCAAGACTTCATGTTTGCTTGCACCATGTATCCAGGTGATTCGGCATTTGTTAAGAATGTGGAGGCTGAAGTAATTGATAATGTAAAGCGATTAAGAAATCATCCATCGATTATTCATTGGAATGGCAACAATGAAGTGGATGTAGCTTGGAACAATTGGGGGTGGCAGGATAAGTATGGCTATTCTGCTCAGGATTCTGCGAAGATTTGGAACGACTACCTTTTGGTGTTTCATGACAAGATTCCTGCGTTGTTAGCAAAGCTTGACAGTCGACCGTATTCTACCACCTCACCATTGAGCAATTGGGGAAAACCCGAGAATTTCAATTATGCAAGTATGCACTACTGGGGGGTCTGGCATGGAGGTGATGTTTTTGAAGATTTCGAAAAGAATGTTGGGAGATTCATGAGCGAATATGGCTTTCAATCTTTTCCTAGCATGGAAACGATTTCCTATTTCGCTGATTCTTCTCAATGGAGTCTAGAGTCTGAGGTGATGAAGCATCATCAAAAAAGCTACGTGGGAAATGGGATGATCGCAAAATTCAGTAGCAAATATTTTGATGAACCTGATGGCTTTGAAGATTTTGTATTGAAGAGCCAGATGACACAAGCCAAAGCGATGCAGATGGCTATCGACGCACATCGACTTAGAAAAGGGCATTGCTGGGGTACACTTTTTTGGCAGTTAAATGATTGCTGGCCAGGACCTAGTTGGAGTGCAGTAGATGTCTTTGGAAGGAAGAAAGTTTTGTATGACGAGTTAAGTTGGTTATATGCTCAGGTAGCCTTAATCCCAACAATTAAAGATGGGGTACTTAGCATCTCATTAGTAAATGATTCACTTGAAGATTTTACAGGAGCAATGGTGGTCGAATTTTATGATGAGGAAGGCAATCTTCAAGAGGTGGAGAAATTGGTTTCTGGTCCAAAAAATGGAATTACGTCAGTTTATAGTGAGCAAATTCAAGCTAAATTCAAGCAAGCAAGCTTGAAGTTGGTAGTTGAAGATGAGAAGGTATTCACTCGACCGGTTAACTTAAGATGAAGATTTTACAGTCCTTGAAATATAGATTATATCTATAATGCATCTTCATTAGATTTGAAATTTAAAGCTAGCAACTAACCTAACGATTAACCCTTCGAGTGAAAAATATTAAAAAGAAGATTGTCACCATCTACATGGCGATCTCGTTTCTTATCGCATTTTTTCTTCTTTTCCCGATACTAGTACTAGCGCTACTTTTCAAGCAAAAAAGGTTTGGTTTATTTATGTCAAGATATTGGTCAGGGATTTTCTATCTCTTGATGGGAATGCGAATTGTTGTTGAGAATAAACATTATATAGATAAAAAATCAACGTATATCTTTTGTCCAAATCATTTTTCATTTCTGGACATTACAACAATGACTAAAATGCCGATTCCTTTTCAATACATAGGGAAGGAATCACTAAGTAAAGTGCCATTGTTTGGTTTCTATTTTAGGAATTATCACATCACAGTTGATCGAGACAATGCGAGAAGCAGTTTTCTGACTTTTAAGGAGAGCCTCAAAGCATTAAAAAATGGATATTCTCTCACTGTATTTCCAGAAGGGGGAATCAACGTTGTGAATACAAAAGAGATGAGTGAATTCAAAGAAGGACCCTTTCAGATGGCACTTAAGACCGGGATTCACCTAGTACCAGTGACTATAGCAGATAACTGGAGAATCCTTCCTGATGATGGGAAGTTCGATTTAAAATGGAAGCATAAAAGCCATGTGATCATCCATGAGCCCATAGATCCATCAAAATATAAATCGGAAGGAGTTCAAAAGTTTCAAGATGATGTGAGGGATATTATCCAATCCGAACTGGACGCCCGGAATCCTGATAGCAAATAATTTCGTGCATTTTTTGATTGCCCGAGGGATTCGGAATTAGTTCGAGTCTAATAGGTAAATCAAAATATAAAAGGCATGGAAAGATTATTAAAACCTTCATTGAGTTTATCCCTGATTCTGCTTGCAATGATCGCAGTTTGTCAACCTCCCGGTGGTGGAAGAAGAGGCGGAGGTCCTGATGAGATGATCAAAAGGGAAAAACAAGCACTGTATACCAAAATCACAGATTTGAGTGAAGATCAAAAACTTTTACTAGACGGAATCTATGATGAGTTTGGAGTAACATTAAAAGAGACCTTTGAAGAGATACGTAATAGCGGTAGTAGAGAAGGGATGAGAGAAAAAATGATGGCTTTGAGAAAGGAGAAAGATGAATTGGTTAAGGATGTTCTGAATGAGGATCAGTTTGTGATCTATCAGGAAATCAGCACACCTCGCAGAAGGAGGCAAGGTGCTAATCCTAACAATGGTGATGGCGGATGAAAAGCAATCATAACTTCCTGCTAGGACTAATTTTGGTTCTGGCAGGTCTTGTCACCTATGGACAAGAAACCAACCTAAGAATAAAAGGATCTCTACTAGATGAATCTGATAAATCAGCATTAGTTGGAGCTACTGTGGTGATGGTAAATATTAAAGATTCAACGCGATCGAAATTTGCTATTGCTGATGGTGATGGAAAATTCGTTATCGAAGGATTAGAGCGAGCATTCTATAAGCTTAAAGTATCCAGTATAGGATATGTTTCATATTCCAAATTACTAAGAATCACACTCCCAGAAACAGACCTTAATACTGTTTCAATAAAACCTGATTTGACTGTATTGGAGCAAGTTACGGTAGAAGCAGAGGTTGTTGCTGTTCAGCAGATAGGAGATACCACCCAGTATAATGCAGCAGCCTTTAAAACAAATCCCGATGCTTCCGCAAGTGACCTTGTTAGTAAAATGCCAGGGATTGTGGTAGATAGTGATGGAGTAACGGCCAATGGAGAAAGCATTGAACAAGTGCTTTTAGATGGTAAAAGGTTTTTTGGACAAGATCCTTTGCTTTCGCTAAATACCATTCCTGCTGAGGTTGTAGATAAAGTTCAGGTCTATGATGAAGAGAGCGATCAATCTCAATTTACCGGATTTGATGATGGCAATACCACCAAAACCATGAATGTGGTTACTAAAGAAGATAAGCGCAATGGGCAGTTTGGGAAAGTTTATTCAGGAGCCGGAGAGAATGATTTATATAAAGCAG
>CAZWLS010000344.1:0-4175 GCA_964634415.1 uncultured Roseivirgaceae bacterium
CTGGTTCTATTCCTATTTTTCCATGTATTGGTATTAGGAGCTTGATAGGTATAAGCTCGTGATTCTGACTCAGAAAATTGCCTGTATTTTAGTTTTAAGTCGAATCTGGCCTTTTCATATTCATCAGATAAGACTTGATGAGCCCTATTTATCTCCTTAAACTTTTCTTCCATCTCGGGCCTGCCAGGATGTTTGTCTGGGTGATACTTAACTGCAAGACGTTTAAATGCGGCTTTTATTTCTGCTGGTGAGGCATCTTCATTAAGCCCTAATACATGATAGTAGTTCGTCATTAGATTAACTGTGGTGCTCTTTTAACGTCAGAATTCGTCAAAAAGATATAAAAAAACATCCGTCCAATGAACGGATGCTTTAACTAGTTGTTAAGAGGAATTATTGTTTAATCATGGGAGCATTGCCGCATTACGACAATGGATTAATGACTTGAAATCCGGTGGTATGGATAGAAGATAGGTCTTTGCAGCAGGTGGTTACAATGTTAGAATAGGGAATTCATCGACCATAAAATGGAGCGTATACAAGGGGTATACTCAAGAAGAAATTGGAGATCTGAATCGATTGCTTAAGGATGCAGTCGATTAGTGATATAGAAGCCGATTGAACACAATGCTAACCCACCTATTAAGCTAATGATTGAGTAAATAAAAAAATGAGCGAATAGCCCTTCTTTTATCAGTTTTAATCCATCTAGTGCAAAAGTTGAAAAGGTGGTGAATCCCCCACAAAGCCCTGCTATGAGAAAGAGGGAAGCTTGATTGTTAAGCTTTATGAGACCTCCAGTTAACAATCCAATGAGCAAGCATCCGATTAGATTAACTGCGAGTGTAGCATTATATGGCTTATCTGCAAAGCTTTTTAGCGTGATGAGGTACACACCATACCGGGCTGTGCTGCCAATAAATCCACCTAGTCCTACGATTAACAGATCTTTCATCTCTCAAAATTGCTAACATGGGATTCCAATTCAGGAAAAAATTGATTGAATTCTTTTTCAAAATCTTCGTAGTGCTCTTTTAGCGATAGCGAAGCCTCGTCCATTTTATTTTCAAATTTGGTGCGCCTACTCATACCTGTGAGTGCTCGATCTATTCCTTCTATAAATTGATACTGATAGAGCCAGTTATCTCTAGACATAAATCCCAACATATGAATAACTCCTTGAGGGATTATATTGAAATAGCCTCTCATGAGGTTATAAAAATTTTCAGTGTATTCCTTTAATGGAGTTTCCGAAAATTTTGACCAGTCTTTAGCTAAAAAATGATCATAGAATACATCAACAATTACGGGAGCATAGTGTCTAAACTTTTCTCGCAGTCTTATTTTACTTTCTAAAACGATTGAATGATTATCTGTGAAATGATCAATACTTCGATGTAAACGTATCCCTTTTTGAATCTTTTCAGCGTATTGATCCATCTGTGAGCCTTTAACAAAATCTCCGATGAAATTGCCTACAAGAACCATTTCGTCTTCACCACTTAAGTACAGATGTGCTAAAAAGTTCATTTATGTCCTAACCGCTAGTATGACAAATAGTTTGAGATTAACAAACGTGGGCTTACTTTTGTGAAGCTCATAGTATAAAGCTATAGCAAACTTTATTTAAAACGGTCATCGAGAATAATTTTCCAAATATCGTCCGATCCCATTTGAACATGCTTGTGCAGCTTGCGCGTGTAGATGGCGTGGTTGTTCAAGAGGAAATTGATTTAATCAAGCAAATTGGTAAAGCCAATGGGATGTCAGCAGAGGAGATCAGCGAATGCTTCGAAGATCCCTCTGTAATAGAAGGATTGGAAATGTTGTCTGATGATCAGCGATATGACTACCTCTACAATGTCGTTCAATTGATGAAGATTGATGGCAGGATCTACAAGGAAGAGATTAAATTTTGTGCGAAGATCGCTAGCAAGCTAGGATATGATGAGAACGTGTTGAGAGAAATGATGTTGAAGATTTACAGCGATCCACATATTACCACAGATAAAGAAACGTTGAAAGCTAAAATTCAAACGTATCTAAGAAGATGAAGTCGCTTTTCATTTTCATTATCACAATACTTCTGTCCTATCAGTTACACTCTCAAATCAACCCTGATGACGAACGTGCAATCAGAAATGTATTATCTCAACAAGAGGAGTGTTGGAATACTGGTGATCTAGAGTGCTTCATGGAGGGCTATTGGAAATCTGATCAGCTTGTTTTTATCGGAAAATCCGGTGTTACTTATGGCTGGCAAAAAACGCTTGATAACTATAAGAAAAGTTACCCCGACAAAGATGCTATGGGAGAGCTGTCTTTTGAGCTCCTCATTGTTGAGCCCCTAAGCAATGATTTCTGGACAGTAATCGGGAAGTGGAGTCTTCAAAGAAAATCTGATAATCCTCAAGGACATTTTTCACTTATTTTCAGAAGATTGGGTGATGAATGGGTCATTGTTTCCGATCACTCAAGCTGATTTTCGGTAGTAGTTAATTTGGGGTTTCGCCCAATTTTAAGTATATTCTATGCTATAGGATAACTTAAATCAGCATAATATGGTAATGAGCTACAGAGGGGCAGAGGCTCCTAAACCCCAAGAAACTCAAGCGCTTAAAGTCGAAGATTACATGGCGAGAAAGCTGATCACTTTCAAACCTGATCAGCCTATGCATGAAGTGGTTGATGCGCTGATGAAGAATAAAATTTCTGGGGGTCCTGTAGTCAATGATCAAGGTGAATTGGTAGGTGTAATATCGGAAGGGGATTGCCTAAAAGAAGTTGTGAAAGGCAAATATGACAATATGCCGATTTTTACTGGACTGGTAGAAGAGCACATGGCAAAAAACGTGATTACGGTCTCACCTGACCTCAATATTTTTGCTGCGGCCAAAATGTTTTTAGAAAAAAGACTAAGAAGATTTCCTGTTATTCATGACGGAAAACTTATTGGGCAAATCAGTCAGAAGGATATAATGAAAGCAGTTCTTAACACAAAGAGCGCGACCTGGTAGACAAAATTGTACTACCCATCAAATAATTTCAAATTAACGTATCTCTATCTGGGCAGTTTATTAACTTAATACTCTAAGCCACTGAAATAGATGGAGTTTACCAATGCCGAACTAGAAACCTTTGCCAGAGGTACTGAAGTATTTATGGCTATTTTGGATGAAGATGGGGTCTTCTTGAAAGCCAACGTACGTTGGACGCAGCGCTTCGACTACACCATAGATCAACTAATTGGGACTTCAATATTTGAGTTGATTCACGAACTTGAAGTTGGAGAATTTGAGATAATCTTAAATCACGCTAAAGAACATGGTCAGGAATGCCACAAGATTGTGACCATGATAGGGCGTGAACTGGCAGCCCACTCTTTTCAATTCGATCTTACATATACCAACAACAACATTTACTTAGTAGGATTTGATGTCACCGAACACGCACGTGAGCATGTTTCATTGATAGATATGTCGCGACTCTCAAAGACTGGAGCGTGGTACTATGATCCTATCAGAGATAAAACCTATTGGACGGAAGAAGTTTACAGAATTCACGAGCTAGATCCGAATAGTGAAATGGACGCAGAAAAGGCACTCCAATTTTATTCCAAAGATTATAAAGAAAAAATTGAGCAGTTGGTCAGTGAGCTTTATGCTGATCATAAATCGTATGAGTTTGCTGGGGAGATTATTACGGCTAAGGGCAATAAGAAGTGGATTCGTACCATCGCAAAACCGATGGTACAGGATGATAAGATTATTTATATCTGTGGTGTTACGGTAGATCAAACACGACTGCATCGCAATCTGGAGAAGATCAAACATGAATCCGAGACCCGGATGTTGGCACTTAAAGGAATCAAGTCGGCATTATTTGATTACGATGTAGAGACCGATATGATGTTTATTAATCCGGATTTCCGCGAAGATCTCGGGTTACCTACGGATGTCGATAGGTTGAAGGGCTCAGAGATATTTGAATGGATTCATCCTGATGATAGAGCCGCAACACAAAAGAAGATTGAAGAAGATCTTTTAAAGCCAGACAACTACCATGAAAATCAATATCGTTTAAGAAAGAAGGATGGGAGCTATGAGCATTACGAAGTTTACTACGTAGGTGAAAATATCAATATGAACATTTGCACGTATGTTTCAGCGGTAAGT
>CAZWLS010000345.1:0-4151 GCA_964634415.1 uncultured Roseivirgaceae bacterium
GTAGAGTTGTAGTGATAGGGGCCGGATTTTCCGGCCTTTCTTGTTCCTGCCATTTGGCAAAAATGGGATACCATGTAACGCTGATTGAAAAGAACGAACAAGCCGGAGGACGAGCAAGAAGTTACAGTGACCAAGGATTTACGTGGGACATGGGTCCTTCTTGGTACTGGATGCCAGATGTATTTGACAAGTTTTTCGAAACTTTTGGCAAGAAGGTAAGCGACTATTACCAATTGGACCGACTGAACCCTTCTTATAGGATTAAGTTTAAAAATGATTCTATTGACATTCCGGCAAACATGTCGGATCTGGAACAGCTTTTTGAAGAAATTGAACCAGGCAGCAGTAAGAAGCTGCGGTCATTCCTAAAGCAAGCCAAATACAAATATGATGTTGGTGTTAAAAAACTTGTGTACAAGCCAAGTAGATCATTGCTCGAATTTGTAGATCCAAAACTACTATTGGGACTTCTTAAAATGGATGTTTTTACTTCCATTGCAAAACATGTAAGGAAACATTTCAAAGATGAACGGCTGATTCAATTAATGGAATTCCCTATACTTTTTTTGGGTGCAACAGCTGACAATACACCGGCATTGTATAGCCTGATGAATTATGCTGATTTATCACTAGGTACTTGGTATCCGAAAGGAGGAATGAATGCTGTAGTACAAGGTATGGTTAAGTTGGCGGAAGAGCTTAATGTAGAAATGAAGCTAGGTCAAGAAGTAACCAATTTTTCATTCAGTGGAAATCAAATAGTTTCGGTTAATACATCTCATGAAGAATACGAATGTGACATGGTTGTAGCCGGTGCAGACTACCATCACATAGATCAACATATTCTACCTCCTTCTTTTCAGAATTATTCAAACAAGTACTGGGAATCAAGAACACTAGCTCCCTCATCTCTTCTATTCTACTTAGGTGTTGATAAACAATTACCCAATCTTGAACATCATACATTATTCTTTGACGAAGACTTCAAGAAGCACGCCAGCGAAATTTATGACACTCCTCAGTGGCCAAGCAAACCACTTCTTTATGTTTCAGCAACTTCCAAAACTGACGATTCAGTAGCTCCAAAGGGGAAAGAGAACCTAGTAGTATTAATTCCGGTCGCCCCTGACATTGAAGATTCTGAAGAAATTCGAGAGCGTTATTTTCATATGATTATGGATAAGTTAGAGGAATATACCGGTGAAAATATTCGAGATCATATTCTAACAAAAAGAAGTTATGCTCATAAAGAATTCATAGACGATTATCATTCGTATAAAGGAAACGCTTATGGCTTAGCAAATACCTTAAGGCAAACTGCAATACTTAAACCATCTTTAAAAAATAAGACGCTAAAAAACCTTTACTATACTGGGCAACTTACGGTACCTGGACCAGGTGTCCCTCCTTCTCTTATATCTGGAGAAGTAATAGCTAAAGAAATAGAAAAAGATTTTCCTATTTTTAAAAATTGATGGAAGAACTCTACACGCAAACAGCATTCGACTGCAGTAAGCTGATCACGAAAACTTACAGTACGTCATTCTCATTAGGTATAAGAACGCTTCACAAAAGCTATCATGCACCGATATATGCCATTTACGGTTTTGTCAGATATGCTGATGAAATCGTAGACACATTCCATGAACACGACAAGAGAGAGCTTCTTCAAAGATTTAAGGATGATACCTACAGGGCCATTGAAGAAAAAATCAGCTTGAACCCTGTTCTTCACTCATTTCAAGATGTAGTGAATGAATACAACATCGATCATGACTTGATAGAAGCATTTCTAATAAGTATGAAAATGGATTTGAGCAAAAAAGATTACACGGATCCAGATTATGAAAAGTATATATATGGCAGTGCAGAAGTAGTAGGATTAATGTGTTTGAAAGTTTTCTGTGGTGGAGATGAAGGTGAATACCAAAGACTTTTATCACCTGCTAAATATTTAGGTTCAGCTTTTCAAAAAGTAAATTTCCTCAGAGATATAAAAAGTGATTTCGATGAAAGAGGTCGCGTATATTTTCCAGGTGTAGACTTTAATAGTTTTAGTGTCCAAGAAAAGAAACTCATTGAGAAAGATATTGAGTCAGAGTTCAAAAAAGCTGTCGAAGGAATAAGAATGCTTCCAAGAGGAGTACGGGGTGGTGTTTATCTAGCATACATCTATTACACCGTTTTATTCAAAAAAATAACCAGGCTATCTCCCGAAAAGGTAAAATCAGAAAGAATTAGAGTCCCAAATCTTCGTAAATTTATGTTGCTGATTAGATGTTACTTTCTACATAAACTTAACATCATTGTTGAGTAAACAACATTAATTTTAAATAGTTAATTAAGCATACACTTAATTTATGTCGACGTTGATAAATATACTTTTAGTTATTGGAACCTTCTTTTTTATGGAAGGAGTAGCATGGTTTACTCACAAATACATCATGCATGGGTTTTTATGGAGCTGGCATAGGTCTCACCATAAAGTTCATAATCATGCGCTAGAAATGAACGATTTGTTTGCACTTGTATTTAGTATTCCATCAATCCTAACCATTTATGTAGGCTATGGTAACTATCAAGAATTTTGGTGGCTTTTGTATATAGGTATTGGAATATTATGCTATGGTATTTTTTACTTCATTTTTCATGACATCATCGTGCACAGAAGGATCAAAATTCCTTTTAAAGCAAAAAGTAAGTATATGAAAAGAATCATGCGTGCCCATTATGTTCACCATGAAAAACACACGAAAGAAGACGCTGAAGCGTTCGGATTTTTATACGCTCCAAAGAAATACGAGAAATAACGTTTTCACATTATCAATTGATAATGTGATAAAAATTGTTACATTTGAAATACATTAAGAATTGGCTTGTTTAACAACCAAAAAAAGCGAGCTACATGGCAGATCAGAAAAAGGATGAAGAGTGGGGACCTATTGATGGATTCTCTAACTACGAAATATCCAACCGAGGTAAAATTCGGAGTAAAAGTAGAAAAGTATGGCATAAGGGGAGTAAGACCCACATGAAACTACGGGGTAAACTCATGCGCCAGAGGTGGAATAAAATATGCAAGTGCTACTTCTTAGACTTAATAGACGACAATGGAAAACGAAGAACAGTCTATCCTCATAAAGAAACTGCAAAGGTCTTTGTAAAAAGAGCGAATCAGGAGAAGTCAATGATTATTCACGTTGATAACAATCCAAGAAACAATTATTTCGAAAATCTTGAATGGATGACTCCTTCTGAGCACATGAAGTGGCAGTTTGAAGTAGGGAATAAAAACAACTATAAGGTCTGGAAGACTCGTAAGAAGAGATAC
The DNA here is from genome assembly GCA_964634415.1 of uncultured Roseivirgaceae bacterium. Classification (GTDB taxonomy): domain Bacteria; phylum Bacteroidota; class Bacteroidia; order Cytophagales; family Cyclobacteriaceae; genus Ekhidna. Next base: position 3,332 of record CAZWLS010000345.1, read on the forward strand.
AAAAATGGCTTTAAGCCAGATACAGTTCTTCCGGGTAGGCCTAAAAAGAATAAAGCTGAAGCATAACTTCTATTAAGCTTATAAAAAGAGTAAGGGGTTCCAAATGGAACCCCTTTTTTAATACTCTAACTAACCTAACCTAAATCGCTTAACGCAATATTCTACCTGCTATCACAAGTGATAGTATTTTTTTCTTTGAAATGGAATGTGGAATTATTCAGCAGATGGTTCTACGCTCACGTAGGATCTGTCTTTTTTTCCTTTGTGGAATTTCACAACACCATCAGACAATGCGAATAACGTATGATCTTTACCAAGACCAACGTTTTCACCTGGATGATGCTTTGTTCCTCTCTGACGAACGATGATATTTCCAGCAATCGCTTTTTGTCCACCGAAGATTTTCACACCGAGTCTTTTACTTTCTGACTCTCTTCCGTTTTTCGAACTACCTACACCTTTCTTATGTGCCATGAGATTTTATCCTTTAATGTCTTCAATCAAAATTTTAGAAAACTGCTGTCTGTGACCGTTCTTAACTTTGTATCCTTTCCTTCTCTTCTTCTTGAATACAATCACTTTGTCGTCCTTAACATGCTCAAGGACTTTAGCAGATACTACGGCTCCTTTTACAGTAGGCGCACCCACCTTCACTTTACCGTCATTATCAACCAATAGGACCTTATCCAAACTTACCTTGGAACCTTCTTTAGCCTCCATTAAAGGGGCATAAAGAAATTTGTCCTTCTCTGCCTTATACTGCTTACCTGCAATGTCTACTATAGCGTACATTTTGTCTTCTTTTGAAAAAAGGATTGCA
>CAZWLS010000346.1:0-4126 GCA_964634415.1 uncultured Roseivirgaceae bacterium
AGTAGCAGAGAAATGCGGAAAGTATGTGTTTCCACTTGTCGCAAATGACAAGGAGTCGCCTTTTATTGAGTTGGCAGTTTTGCGAATCCGTCTGATCAAAGCACATCAGGAAAACGACATTCAAGAATGGAGTCAGACCATCAGTGAGATTCATGGATTCTTAAAAGCATACCCCTATTTAATGACCGAACACCTTGCTTTGGAATTAAATGTATCGGATGCTAAGTATCACTTGGCCATTCGAGAATATAAAAAGGCAAACAAGACACTTACCTCCATATTGAAATACACTTCGTTTGAATCATTTAATCAATTCGAAGTACTTGCAGAGCAATTCCATTTCCATTGTCATCAGGGGCAATTGAAAAAAGCATCAAAGGTGATCACTAGAGTGTTTGAGAGCTACCAGTTCGACATGCTCGATGGCATGGATAAGGCCGCTTGGCATATACGAGCAGCTTACTTAAGAATAGTGATTGATTATTCTGATTCATCCATCGAATTTGAACTTTTCGTAAATAAGAAACTGACCGTATTTTTTAATGCCTGTAAACCCATCTCTAAGGATAAGGCGGGCTACCAGTTTCAATTCATCATTGCACGCCTTTTGCTCCTACATTCCAAAGACTCAATTGATTATGAAAGTGAGCATAACAGTTTAAAAGTCTATCATACTCGGCATCTCAAAGGGAATCTTCCAGTAAGGGGGGCGATATTTTATTCCCATTTAAGTAAGCTCACCAAAGCACGTTTTTCGAAAAAGGCATATGATCAACTGAGTGAGTCTATTGTCAATGAATTTAACAAGCACCCTCAATACATTGAGCATTGCGAAGTATTCAGATACGAGTACTTATGGGATGTTATTGCTAATAAACTACGCTAATTACTTTTTGAAGATAAAAAAAGGCGACACTGCCGTGTCGCCTTCCGCAATAGCCTTAGCTATCGCTTCCTTAGTTATCGTTATTGCTTGATGATTTGCTGACGTGCAAGTTCCTTGCTGTCTTCATCTTTAACCACAAGCACATATACTCCGCTATTTAACGATGCCATTGAATACACATCTCCCGATTGAGTAAGCTTCATTTTTGCGCCATCCAATGCAAATAGTTCTACGCTGATTTTCTTACCCGTTTTGTTCGAGATTTCAAACGCATCCTGAACCGGGTTAGGATAAACCACGATCTCATCCTCATCATCAAGACCTAGCGTTGTATCATCATCTTCCTCTCCAACTCCAGATACAGCCAACGTAACAGTCTCAAAAGGATCAGAAGAAACTGTAACGTTTCCACTAAATGAACCAGCCGCTGAAGGCGAGAATCTCACAAACACCTCTTGATCTACAGTTCCATCTGTTACTGTAATTGTTAGAGGAGAAGAACTTGTTCCTGCATTATTAAAGTTGCTGTTCATAGATACTTCAAATTGTGCTGGAGGAGTTACAGTTACATCGTTGGTCAATCCAAAACCTTCTACTGTGAATGAACCACTGACAGAGCTAGTACCTACATCTTGCTGACCAAAATCTCCATTAAATGAATCATCTTCAACAGCAAAGAATGGTTCAGTCTCAGTGACTTTAACATTATCTAAAGTCCATGAAGCAGCTCCATCTGTCGTATTAGACTCGTACTTAAATGCAACATAAACCATGCTTCCAGCTGGTAAGCTTATCAAGCCTGAATTTGTCCATGTGTCGCTTGCTTCATCATCGTCCAATGTTACATCAAGTTCTGTCCAAGTAGCAGTTGTAACATCATTCGTATAATCTGTAGATACAAACACTTCTAAGTCTAATGCTGGGAATTGAACATCTGTATCAAATGAAAGGTCAGCAGCGGCAATTGAAGATAAATCAATACCTGGTGTTACTAACCAGTCCTCATTATCCTGAACACCACTATTAAATCCACTCATTCTAACACCTGATCCAGTTTCACCGAAATCTGTGCAATCCCAAGCTTCATCACCGATTACAGATTGCGCATCAAATCCATTTAATGCATCGCATGTTCCAAATCCTTCGAAGAAAATGGTGGCATCTGTGATACCAGCACCTGATACATCAACATCATTATCTACAGCATTTGTACTGGTGTGCGAGATTGTACCATCCTCAGATCCTTCTGCTGAAGGCACATATTTAACAGTAATGGTAGTTGCACTTACTTCATTTGCCGTTGGCGATAATGTAATGCTAGAGCTAAATGTTGAACCATCTTGAGATATCTCAAAATTATCTGGAGCCATAATTACAATATCCGCTTCAAGATTCGTACCCGAAACAGAATACGTTGAAGTTGCCGATTCCTCTCCTACCTCAACGTTTCCGAAGTTAGGACTGAAGGATGCATCATCAATAGAAATAAATGGTGCGGAAGCATCTATGGTTGGTTCAGCAAAACTTGCAGCTGCAGCGCCTTCAATTTCACTGTGTACAACAATATTAAGATCACCTGCTGGCTCTCTCACAAGTGAAGAACCGTCTTCATCACCTCCCCATGCTTCGATAATTCCATTTAGTGTTGCTCCAGAAAGGTTTGCACCGATATTGGCATCCGATTCTCCGTCTCCATATTTGATTTGGATATACTCACCAGAGTTTGGATCGTATAGCGCAACATTTTCACCTCCATTTGATAAACTCATTGTTCCAGCTACTTCGAATGCCAGATTACCTGTAGAAGGTGTAGGTAAAGTTCCTCCTTCTTGCACTTCAGCCATGACACCTACGTAGTTACCTGCACCTAATGTAGTAGTAGCAGGAAACTCGAAGAACATACCTGACTCATCCCAAAGCTGCCATCCACTGATATCCACTGCCGAAGCACTTGTATTATATAGCTCAACAAATTCATCTTCTGTATTAGCTGCACCGTTGCCATCCGTATCATATCCTTCAGTTCCAGTAAAGTTTGGATCAGGAAGGATCTCATTTATTACTACACCGCTAATATTCGGAGCTGTATCGAATACTCCTTCTGTACCACTTACAGTAACATTCTTAGTCTCTGCGCCAGTGCTTGTATGAGCAATATCTCCACTGTAAACAGCGTCTGTAGCTAAAGGAGTGAATCTAACATAAACAGTCTGAGAAACAACCCCGCCAGTTTGAGTTACAGTCCAAGGGCTAGCATTTGTATATACTGTACCTGAGAAATCCATCTCTGCTGCTATTTCAAAACCTTCAGGAGGAGTGATTACAACATCACTAGTCAAATCAGCTCCTTCAAGATCATATGAACTAGGATCCGAAGATTGACCTAACTCAACAAAACCAAATGATCCATTAAAGCTTGTGGTTGTTAGCGTAATCAATGGAGTTCCTGGCTCAATTATTTCACCTGGATTCGCTGTATTCTCAATGAATGTATTTGCTAAATCCTCGGTCATTTCATTGTGTCCATCCACACCATTACCGCCAGTTTGAGTTTCTGTTCCTTCGTCAAAATCAGATCTTTGCCAAGAATTTCCTGATGCATGTGTACTAGCAGATATAATGGCCTGGCTAGCTGTTGCTAAATCATCCAAATATGCCGTTGCATCGGTATCACCATCAGGACCGTCAATACTAATTCCTGTTTTATCAATGGCTTCAGCCTGATCTCCCCACATTACATAATCAATATCTGTCACTAAATCAGTATTGCCATCCCAGTAATAAAGCATCACTATTTCACCACCATCGGTAAGACCTCCTTGGTCATTAATAGAGCCAGCTATTGCCTCAAGCATATCTGGAACTGCATCAGCAGAAGCTCCATCTTCGTATAGTTCGTATGTAGGCTCAATACCATAAGCCGCGAAGAAATCATCAGACCCAGCTAATGAAATAGTCTGAACCTCTCCATCAGCAATTATGGAACCTGCAGGGAATCTTGCATGCCAGTCGCCAAATCCTCCGCCTCCAGCGTTCGTTCCAGTTACAATATTGTAATAGTAAGTGCTACCACCTGCAAAAGTCGCATCCGTTAAATAGTAATCATCTAATAAAACTGCAGTACCTGAGTTGTTATAGATCTCAACATATTCACTTCCAGTGGGCGTTACTACAACCTCAGAAATCAATAGCTGTGCTGCTTGGTTCACTACCACTTGAGCGTCAATGTTAGCGTCTGCA
>CAZWLS010000347.1:0-4097 GCA_964634415.1 uncultured Roseivirgaceae bacterium
CCCTTCAAGTGATGCTTTGACAATTCGATACTTTTTAAGTTGCTCCCAAAAACGAATAACAAAGAAAATTAAAAATGTACCTGGCAGAAAAATACCTGCGACAGCCATGCTAGATCCAATAAACTGTCCCAAAATACCATACTCTTTTGCCGATACAGCCCCAACATACCCGCTAAAAGAGAATACTGGACCCGGGATTGCCTGAACAAACCCATATCCTGAGATAAATTCCTGTGAAGTAAGAAACTTTTTAAACTCTACAAATTCAGTATAGAGCAATGGTACCAATACTTGCCCTCCTCCAAAAATTAGGCTTCCATTTCTATAGAAATTTTCAAAAGTTTTTATGGGTTGAAGCTGAGTCACACCTCCTAAAACCGCAGCAACAATCAATACAGAAATCCAAAGAATGAGATTTGACCAGTTAATGTTGATCCTTTCCTTCTCTTCAATTGGCTGACTCTTGTATTTCCAGGTGGTCGCCAACCCTCCAAAGATGATTAAAGCAGGGAAAGCGTACGGTGATTTCAAGACATAGGATGCTATAGCTGATAATATCATTAAGCCAAATCCTACCTTCGTATTAACAACTTTTACCGCTATTTTGTACGAGGAGTAGGCTACAATTCCAACAGCTATTGGTTCTATGAAGCGTAAAAAGTCAAGTGAAATTTGTAGCTCCTCCGCAGAGGTTACAAAAATTGCAAAGGCAGTCATTATTGAGATTGCCGGTAATGCCCAAATAAACAGTGTTAAATAAGCTAAATTGGGTCCACCAATCTTATATCCCAAAGCCGTAATAGTTTGTGTAGAAGTAGGTCCAGGTAAGATTTGACAAAGGGCATATAATTCAATAAGATCTTCCTCTGTCAGATATCCTCTTTTTGAAACAAATAGATCTAAAAACATTCCAAAGTGTCCTTGCGGTCCTCCAAAACCTGTTAAAGACAAGAGCAAAACATCTTTTAGATAAATAATATTACGGACTCTACGTACTGACATTACGCTTTTAATCCAATTTCTCTTAATCTTTCATCGAGAAATTCTCCTGCTGTGATATTTTCAAATGATTTAGGATGTTCATCATCAATACATCCATCCAGGCATGAAAGATCCATTTCTGAAACTGGATGCATGAAGAAGGGTATTGAGAACCGAGAAGTATGCATTAGCTCGCGAGGCGGGTTCACCACACGATGTATTGTAGACTTCAACTTGCCATTGGTATGTCTTTCAAGCATATCTCCAACATTCACAACGATTTGATCTGGCAAAGCTGTAATAGGAATCCATTCTCCATCTCTTCTCAATACCTGGAGACCGTCTGCACTCGCACCCATTAGCAAGGTGATAAGATTAATATCTCCATGCTCTGCTGCACGCACAGCATCAGGTGGCAATTCATCAGGATTATCTATTGGGAAATAATGAATGGGTCTTAATATGCTATTACCTTCTTTTACTTTATCATCGAAATAATTCTCAGGTAATTCAAGGAATAGAGCAATTGCCCTTAGCATATTGATTCCTGCTTGCAATAATGTCTGATAGGCCTCGGAAGTATAAACTTCCAACTCAGGTACTTCACTTGGCCATATATTATCCGGGTAATCTTCACGCTGATTTTCTTTAGGTTGACCAACATGAAAAAACTCTTTCAAATCACCCGTATTTCTTCCTTTAGCTTTCTCTCTACCTTTACTAATGTAACCCCTTTGTCCAGCTAGTTCCTTCTTTTCATACGCAAGCTTTACATCATCTTCTAGCCTGAAGAATTGCTCAACAGAAGAATATAAATTCTCAGTCAATTCGTCAGAGAGACCATGATTTTTAATAGAAACGAATCCAATATTTGTATAAGCTTGCCCTAGTGACTTTACAAATTCCTCTTTTTGTTCTCTTGTTCCACTAGTAAAATCCGCCAAGTCAAGCGACGGTATTTCGTTGTAAAGTATATCTGCCATGTCTCGGTAATTAGACCTACAATTTAGTCCAGAATGCAAAGTAAATCAATTAAGAACACTCCTTAACACCTCAAGAGATTTAGGTTTAGAAATGTGAGCATGGTGCTGATAATATTCAAGAATGCCATCTAGCATATCATTTCTGGCCTCTCGCGTCATCTTTGTTTCATATCCATAGGACTCTTTCATAAGCATGTCCATAATTTCTTGATTTTCATTGGAAGGCGAAAGTCGATTTGTTGAGCTATATATATTATCGATATCATCGATTGCATACCCCAAAAATGGGCCAATCTTGAGCAAAAATTGAAGATGAAAATTGCTAACACCTTCTGTTAACTGATCAAAAATTTTAATAGAGTCTTCAGCAAAAGCGAATAGCTCAGGGTTTGGAGATTGTTCCGATTGTAAAAGCTTTGAAAAGACCTCTGTCAGAAACAATGTAATTGAACTTTTCATCAAATCTTGATGAATATGATGCAGCGGATAATGACTCTTGAATTCGGAAACTCGCTGTAAATCTCGCGTTTCTTTCACATATAGAATTAAATCAAGTATCGTAAATGGTTGAAAATGACCTATGCTTTTTTTCGATTTTTGACTCCTAATTGAGTTTACAATATAAGATCCATAACCACCTTCTTCTGTAAATATCCTGGCAATAATTGAGGTATCACCATACTTCATATAGCTTAGTACAATACCCTTAGACTTTACTATCATCGCACCACCGCGATTTTTCCTACATACGTTTCCTCACCACCTGAATCCGAACTGAAGAATAGATATATCCCTGTATCTATGTTTGATCCTCGTATATCAGTAAGATTCCATGATGCCGAACCACCATTAGCTTTTAACTCCGCAACAAGGTTCCCTTTTACATCAGTCACTTTTACAGAGGCATTATTTGTAAGTCCTGTTAAACCAACCAAACCTTGATAGTCGGGACGAACTGGATTTGGGAAAATATTTACATTACGATGCGTCCTTCTACCAATTGAAGATGCACTTCTAAAAGACACCATTCCACGAGCTGTCAAAACGAACACTTCTCCGTTACTTCCATTGTATTCTAATTGTATAATTTGATCTGACGGGAGCGGGCTATTTGCTTCGGTAAAAATGGCAACTTGCTCTGAGGTGTTTTCGTCAAAAATCCAAAGGCCTCTGTTGGTTCCAAACCAAATTCTATTTCCACCATCTGTCATTACCGCATTTATTTGTTCTCCTTCAAATAGTGTACGGCCATCGAAAGTTGGTCTAATCCCATTTGAGTCGAAGAAAACAAACGAGGCATCTGCAAATAGTGCAGGACCTCTTGATGTTGCAACCCAGGCATTATCCTCAACACTTATATCTACATCTATAAATGAAGAAGGTAATCCATCAGAAGTACTAATTTGATCTGCTTGAACTTCCTCAGGATCTAATACTGTTATGAGCCCAGTAGTGGCGCCCAACCAACCAATTCCCAAATCCGATACATCGATAGTTAAGTATTCGTCTTGACCTAAAAAAGTAGAAGAAAAAGACGTCCAATTCTGATCTTGATCCATTAAATGAATCGGGTTGTCATTACCAAATGATGAAACCCATAATGAAGAACCATTTGCTAGTGACGTGATGACAGTATCTAACTGAACCGAGCTATTTGGAATATCTGAAATTATTGTTTCATTGAATTGATCGTATAAGCCATCGCCAATTGAAGAGAAGTATAAGCTTCCATTATAGCTTGCAACATCCGAGACGTTGGTAAAATCTTGGATTGTTTGACTTACCCAAAGTCCATCAGAAAAGACAGAAAATGATAATTCTTGTTCATCGCCTTCATATGTCAATGGAGATGGTGCATGAAAACCATATAGCTGATTGGATAATAATCGGATATTAGAGAAGTCATCTGATAGCGGGCCATCCGGAGACAAGGATTCTCCAGTAGGGTTTACAAGCCCTAGTTCGCCATCTGCAATAAAAGTTGATCCGGCTAATTCAACTATTCCATTGATGTTTTCTGCAGGAGTCGACAAAATCGCACTAAAACCAGTATTGTCTAACTGATATATTGTTCCTGAAGAAGCGGATGCAAGAACGTTATTGAGTTCGAAAAGTCTTGTTGACCCTGCTGGG
>CAZWLS010000348.1:0-4038 GCA_964634415.1 uncultured Roseivirgaceae bacterium
TTCCCCCCTCTTTTCTGAGTGGCTTCCCCCCATTTAGACTTGAGAAATCCCTTTTCTTCCATTCTTTTGAGTGCTGTTTGAATAGCGCCTATGCTCAGCTTCTCATTAAGCCTACCTTCTAATTCCCGCTGTATCTCGTTCCCATAGGCTTCTTGTTCTAAAACCATGACCGCCATAAGTATTAGCTCTTGAAATTCTCCTAGTCCTGTCTTCTTCATAAGATTTTATATCAATTGAAGTTAAAATTAATTATTTTATACTAATTGAAGTTTTAATAAACAAAATTGGCACCATTCATCATCAACTTTATACTTTTTTTATTGTCATAAAGTGCAGTACGCTAATAAAGTGGATGTTAAAATTTTAGATGGGAAAGAGTCTGATTTCGCCAAGATTCTGAATGCGTCTTACTTGAATTCTGAAGTTTGGGGAAATCTCTAAACCAATTGGAAAGCACGATTTTGATTATACGAAAAGAATTGATTTCTAGAAAAAATAGAAAAAGCTATATCTAGCTATAACATCAACGCTGCTGATAACACTAGTTCCTATCAATGGTCTACGTTTGCCAATCGCGCCTTTACTACGTTTTTGCTAGCTTTATTCTAAACTAAATGTGCTGTACCTGGTCTTTCGAACGCTACCTGGAAGATTGATACCATGCCAATAAATGTGAATCTTATGAAAAACCTACTAACCTTCATGCTACTGAATGGCTCCCTCTTTGCCTTCAGTCAAAATTTTGATAAGCAAATTGAAAAAATGGTCAACGCCACTGAGAATCAAGTGATTGACTGGAGGCATTGGTTTCATGAAAACGCAGAACTCAGCAACCGTGAGTTTAAGACCGGTGAACGAATTGCTTCCATATTAAGAGAAATAGGATATGAACCCCAGACCGGAGTTGCCAAGACTGGTGTGGTTGCTGTTTTAAAAGGTAGAAAACCTGGACCCGTTGTAGGCTTGCGAGCAGACATTGACGGACTACCAGTCAAGGAACGAGTAGACATCCCCTGGGCTTCCAAACAAATGGGAGAATATAATGGCGAAGAGGTTCCCGTTATGCACGCATGTGGGCATGATACCCATTTGAGCATCTTACTAGGTGTCGCCAAAATGCTCTGGGAAATGAAAGAACAGGTTCCAGGAACCGTGAAATTCATTTTTCAACCAGCTGAAGAAGGAGCGCCTCCTGGTGAAGAAGGAGGTGCAGAACTGATGGTTAAAGAGCAGGTACTTAAGAATCCGGATGTGGACGTCATCTTTGGATTGCACATTGACGCACGTACACCAGTAGGAATCCTGCGTTCTCGACCTGAAGGGATTTATGCTGCTTCTAATTCTTTTCGAATAGACATCAAAGGAAAGCAAGCTCATGGTTCATCACCCTGGTTTGGTACCGATCCTATTGTGACTGCCGCACAAATCATCAACAACCTCCAAACAGTAGTTAGCAGAAATGCGCAATTGACCAAAGCACCGGCTGTTGTCAGTATAGGGGCAATTCATGGTGGAAATCGTTCGAATATCATTCCTGAGGAACTTTACATGTTAGGGACTATAAGAACGTTAGACCCGGAAATGACAGATCTGGTGCACAAAAGAGTAAGGGAAGTGGCCATCAAGACAGCAGAGTCTAACAATGCTGAGATTAACATTACTATTGACAAAGGATATCCTGTAACCTACAACGACCCTACACTGTATGAGCAAATGCTTCCGACCCTTAAGCGTGCAGCTGGTGAAGGGGAATATGAAGTAATGAAGCCTATCACAGGAGCTGAAGATTTCTCCTATTTCCAGAAAGAAATCCCTGGATTATACTTTGATATAGGAGGATGTCCTCCCGGTAAAGATCCCGAAACGGTTGCGGGTCATCATACGCCTGATTTTTATGTAGATGATGCAGGAATGAAACTAGGAATGAAAGCCATGATGGGACTCGCGCTAGATTACCTGAAGAATAATTGAGATGTGGCATATAACAAACGATAATAACTGAGTGCTACATTGATACTTTTGTGGGTGTTGGACAGCAGACCTATCTTCGTGCCCACTGCCAAGTATGATGCGATGCCCACACAGGCTCGCTATCCTTCCTGGGCTTTAGCAGACAGAGCGGGTAAAAAAGAGTAACATGAAATCAGTCAAATTTAAAATTCTAGTAATTCTTCTTCTAGCAGTATCAATTAGCTGTAATGATGATGAAAGCCTTGACCCTCAACAACTAACTAAAGAAATACTATCTGGTTTTGCTCAAAAAGGACCGTTCATTAACGGTACTTCGATAACTATTTCTGAACTTAATGAATCATTAGCTCAAACTGGCAACACATTCAATACTCAAATTGCGGATAATAGTGGCAATTTTGAATTTAAAGACCTCATTTTAAGTTCTCCTTTTGTACAGCTTCAAGTTGACGGTTTTTATTATGACGAGGTGATCGGCGAAAAGTCAAGTGCTCAATTAACACTATTGGCGATTTCTGACATCTCAAGTAAAGATCAAGTTAATATCAACATTTTAACCCATCTTGAAAAAGGGCGCGTAGAGTTCTTAATCGGTAAAGGCATTGATTTCAGTCAAGCAAAGGACTCAGCGCAACATGAACTTCTATCCGCTTTCGGGATAGACAATCAAAATATCGCAAACTCGGAAGAACTAGATATTTCTGTAAACAAATCAGGTAATGCGACCTTGATTGCTCTTTCAATTATCCTTCAAGCTGATAATTCAGTTGCAGATTTAACAGAGCTGTTGGCCAACCTTAATACTGATTTCAGGGAGGATGGCATTATTAATAGTGAGATAATTAAATCACAACTGTACAACAAAACAAAAAACTTAGATCTGGAAGAAGTTCGCATAAACCTCGAGGGTAGATATTCTGAATTAGGTTTAAGTGCAGATATAGCTGATTTTGAATCAATTATCGAACAATATTTAGTTTCCCAAAAACCTTTTGATATCAGTGCTGAGGTATCCAATATAACATGTAATGGCTTGAATAATGGCTCAATTGATATAACCGTTAATGAAGGTAGTGAACCATTTACCTATTTATGGTCAAACGAAGCAACTACAGAAGACCTTGAAAACCTTGCCCCAGGTAATTATTCAGTCACAATCACTGATGCAAATGGTTATGTCTTGCGTAAAAATGATATAAATGTCTCAGAACCAGAAGCACTGGAAATTTCATCCTATATCAATCATGTAACTAGCATCAATGGTTCCGATGGATCAATAAATCTAACTGTTACTGGTGGTATAGAACCATATACCTACAAATGGTCGAATTTAGAAACAACAGCTACCCTCCAAAATTTGGAAAAAGGATTTTACTCAGTAACGATTGTTGATTCTAATTCATGCAGTATTGAATTAGAAATGGCCGTACAAGAGCCTATTGAGTTATCTATTGAAAAAACCGATGTGGATTGTTTTGGTGAAAATCAGGGATCAATCAATTTATCAATTGAAGGAGGACAAGCGCCTTACATAATACAATGGAGTAACGGTAATCAATCGACGGAACTAACAAACCTTACTGCTGACACATATTCAGTTACCGTTGTTGATAAGCTTGGTTATACTGTTGAAGAATCTGCTATAATTTCTGAAGCCACTCAAATGACACTAAATTATGATTTAACGATTCCGTCGGATGGATTAGAAAATGGCGAAATAAACTTGACTGTCTCTGGCGGAACCCCACCTTATCAATATAGTTGGTCAAATGGAGCAACAACAGAAAGTATCAATTCAATTGGTTTTGGAGAATATTCATTAACGGTGACTGACGCTAATTCATGTACTCTAAGCAAGACTTTCTTTGTAAGTAATAAATTGGTGGACCCAAGAGATCAAAGAGAGTACGAGATCGTAGAAATTGGAAATCAAACATGGATGGCTGAAAATTTAAAAATTGGAGAATTTATTGATAGCTCTACTAAAAGTTCAAACAACGGAACTATTGAAAAGTATTGCTTAAATGATAATTCCTAGGATCAATTTAAAAAAATTCCAAAACATAT
>CAZWLS010000349.1:0-3991 GCA_964634415.1 uncultured Roseivirgaceae bacterium
TATCTACTTCTGCACTTAGAACTATCAATAAAAATGGTATCACTGCTGTGCTTAAGAAAGCAAGAGCTAATGGCATGGTTATCAAATAATATTGATTCTTTAAGAAATTAGAACCTCGGCAATTATGTCGGGGTTTTTTTGTGTTATATTGATCTGGTGAACAGGACATTTTTCTACATAGCATTAGCACTTCCTTTTTTATTACTATTAATCTTTGGTGATTGGTTTATGGATTCCTTTGGAGTTTTTGTTATGCCATACTCCATATTAGTTGTTTCGCTTCGCAGAAGATTTCTTAGTTTAAATCCGATTTGGGCAGCACCGGCCCAGGATATATTGAAGTACTTCACCAGACCTTAATTCCTTTCATCAATGATTTGAGCCGATATTGGAGACAAATGGAACCAGTCGGTTTTATCAGTAGTATATTTAATGCTCTTAAAAAACATTACCCATGAAGAAACTCTTTTCGTTAGCTCTTTTGACAATAGCAATTGGTTGTCTTGCACAGGATGAACCAAGTGATTTTTTAACTAGTGAATTTCATACTGAAAGAAGAACTTTAGTGAGGGATAAGATGCCTGACAACTCTGTTGCAGTCTTCTTCGCATCACCTGTAAGAAATCGGGCAAATGATGTTGATTTCATATATCACCAAGATCCAAATTTCTATTATTTGACTGGCTACAGAGAGCCTCATGCGGTTTTGATGATATTTAAGGAGGAGCAAGAAGGGCCTGATGCTAAATACAACGAAATAATTTTCATTCAACCGAGGAATGCCATGGCGGAAATGTGGACTGGTCGAAGGTTGGGCATAACAGGGGTAAAAGAAAAACTAGCATTCAATCAAGTTTTTAACAATACAGAATTTGAGGGCTACAACATTGATTTTTCAAAGTTTGATAAAGTTCTTTTCTATGATTTCTTCAATGATGTAAGAGACACAAGAGCAGAAGGAGATCTTTATGACTTAATAAAATCATTTAAGCAAAAAGCTGGGTATCCTTCTGAAGGGGATTTGAGAATTGAGTCTGCAGCAAACAACTTAGACATGGAAACACTCGATCAAATCATGAAGGATTTGAGAGGTATAAAAACTCCTGAAGAAATTGATTTGTTGAGAAAAGCGGTTGATATCTCTTGCATTGGCCAGGCTGAGGTAATGAAAGCAATGAGACCAGGAATGAGTGAGAGAGAGGTTCAGGGAATTCATGAGTTTGTTTTCAAAAAATATCAAGCCGAATATGAAGGATATCCTTCAATTGTAGGGCATGGTAATAATGGATGTATTCTTCATTACATCGAGAATTACAAACCTGAAATCAGCAGCGATAAAATGATTCTGATGGATCTAGGAGCTGAATATCATGGGTATACTGCGGATGTGACTCGTACTATACCAGTTGACGGCAAATTTTCGAAGGAAGAGAAAGCGATCTATGATTTAGTTTATAAAGCACAAAATGAAGCTATCAAAGCAGCAAAGCCTGGAGTTAATATAGGACGAGACTTGGATGCTGCAATTGCCAGAAAAATAATTAATGAAGGCCTGGTAGAGTTAGGAATTATCGAAAGTGCTGATCAAAGACATTTATATTACCCTCATGGTTTAGGGCATCATATTGGATTGGATGTTCATGATAAAGGGAATTATGAATATTTAGAAGCTGGAATGGCGATTACCATTGAACCAGGAATATATATTCCTGAAGGAGCGTCTTGCGATGAGAAGTGGTGGGGGATTGCAGTTCGCATCGAAGACTGCATTTTAATCACTGAAGATGGTAATGAATTGCTATCTGATTTGGCTCCTCGAAAGAGCGATGAAATTGAAAAGTTGATGAAGGAGCCAAGTCCGTTAGATTCTTTTGTTCTTCCTGAACTAGGGAGTGACGATAAGGGAGAATAAATATTTGGAAAAATAGCTGAGTTAACGTTTTTATAATCAACTAATTCAACTACATTTGCACTCCTTTTTGGAAAAGACAAAATAAAATGGCGAAGAAAGGAAATAGAGTCCAGGTAATTCTTGAGTGCACAGAGCACAAAAACAGTGGTCTAGCTGGTACAAGCAGATACATCACTACCAAGAACAGAAAAAACACTCCTGATCGAATTGAGTTGAAGAAATACAACCCGATCATGAGAAAGTATACAGTACATAAAGAAATTAAGTAACCATGGCAAAGAAAGTAGTAGCAACTCTAAAGCAACCAGGTGGTGCTAAGTATGCCAAAGTGATCAAAGCGATCAAAGGCGAAAACGGATCTTACACATACAGAGAGGAAATGGTCCTTGAAGGTGACGTAAAAGATACGTTGGCTAAATAAGAAATTAAATCCTAAAAGAAGGAAGCCGCTCCGACGTACAAGTCAGAGTGGCTTTTTTTATATTCACCATTCTTATCTAAATCTCTAGAAATATGGGCCTTAAAAGTTTTTTCTCTAAAGACAAAAAAGAAACCCTCGATAAAGGGTTGGAAAAGTCTAAGCAGAACTTTTTTACGAAGCTTAATAAAGCGGTTGTTGGTAAGTCTACGGTGGATGCAGATGTCCTTGACGAGTTGGAAGAAGTACTAATTACTTCTGATGTAGGTGTAGATACAACAGTTAAGATAATTGATCGTATCGAAGAGCGTGTGGCAAAAGACAAGTACCTAAACACTTCTGAGTTAAACAGAATTCTTCGCGAAGAAATAGCTGGTCTGTTGTCGGAAAATAACACAGAAGATCTAGTTGATTTCGATATTCCACAGACAGAAGGACCCTATGTAATCTTGGTCGTGGGAGTAAATGGTGTTGGAAAAACTACAACTATTGGTAAACTAGCTTCTCAGTTTAAAGCTTTAGGTAAGAATGTAATACTTGGTGCAGCTGATACATTCAGAGCGGCAGCAGTCGATCAATTAATTATGTGGGGTGAACGAGTAGGTGTTCCAGTTGTTTCCAAAGGAATGAATACGGATCCGGCTGCCGTTGCTTTTGAGGCAGCTAAGCGAGGTAAAGAGGAGAATGCAGATGTTGTAATTATTGACACTGCTGGAAGACTGCATACTAAAGTGAATTTGATGAATGAGCTTTCGAAAATCAAAAATGTCGTTCAAAAATTTATTCCAGAAGCACCTCATGATGTAATGCTTGTTTTGGACGGGAGTACAGGTCAAAATGCATTCATACAGGCCAAGGAGTTTACAAAAGCAACAGACGTTAGTTCGTTAGCAATAACCAAACTAGACGGAACTGCTAAGGGTGGTGTGGTTATAGGAATATCGGATCAGTTTAAGATTCCAGTAAAGTACATCGGAGTAGGTGAAAAGGTTGAAGACTTACAAGTTTTCAATAAGACTGAATTTGTTGATTCATTTTTCAAAAATTAAGAGCTACCTTGTAGCTACATGAAAAAGCTCATACTCTTTTTCAACTCCTTTTTAATTTTCTTACTAGCCATATCTCCGTTTGATTTAATATGTCAAACACCTGTTTTGGATAGTCTTTTAATCGAGTATCGCTCGACAAAGAACATTCAGGATAAATTGACAATACTTAGGTCTATTACGGCAGAAGAGCCTGAAACGTACCAAAAAATTGCGTATGCAAGCGAGCTTCTTGAATTGGCTAAAAAAAATGAATTGTATTTCTTCGAACATTCTGCTGAACTGCAGCTTGGTGTAGGCTATCGATTTATGGGGGACCTTTCCAAGAGCTTAAAACATTTATTGGCTTCTCTGGAAATTGCGGAAAACAATAATGACGAAAAGCTAATTGGCTCTTCCATTGGTGAGATTGCCGCAACATATGCTAGTCAGGGAGATATTAGAACCTCTGTTCAGTTTTCAAATCGAACTATCGGTATATTTAGAAAGCAGCAGGATACGCTAAATCTTACCATCGCATTGCTCAATACAGCTTATGATTACTACACCATCAATGAGTTGGCTTCTACGATAATGTATGGAATGGAAGCAGAGCAGTAGATATCTAGTTATAGT
>CAZWLS010000350.1:0-3957 GCA_964634415.1 uncultured Roseivirgaceae bacterium
AAGCCCTTCTATAGTTGTAATATTTTTTCCTTCAGCATATTTGGCTGCAAAGGAGCAAGACCTCACTGCCTCACCATCAACATGTATCGTGCACGCACCACATGCAGCCTTCCCACATCCGAATTTTGTTCCTTTAAGATCGAGCGTATCTCTTATTACCCATAGCAATGGGTTATCACCATCGGTTTCGACAGTCTTAGATTCTCCGTTTATTGTAAATGTAACTTTCATGTCTACTTGGTTTAGGTGATTAATTTTTTGCTGGAATTTTTGCTCCGGCCTCTATCCATTCTTTTACCGCAGCGATATATTCTTCTTTTGATACTGGCGGCAATTCTCTTGGATTTCCTTCGGCATCAACTCCGGGCTCCCATGCCCAAAGAACCAATTCATGTTCGGTTAGGTGATGCATGAGGTCTTCTAGTGATCGGTTTCCATTCTTGGATCGATCTTTCATAGACGCTGCTATTTCATACCGATCTAATCCTTCCCATTGCATTTCTGGTGGTGCCAAAGACCACTCGGGTGCTCCTGGTACTCCTGAGTTATTGTTATTGGAGTCTTGATGACAGGTGTTACAATTGGTTGCAGCCATTCCGGCGCTGTTGGAGCGAGTAATCCCGAAGCGATGCGGGTGACGATCTTCTCCTTGCTTTGGTATGTTGTCATTCGGATGGCAATTGACACACCTTTGGTGCGTAAGTACATCCATCATTTTATGAAATGCTTCATCCGAGGACAAATCACCCACCTTAAGATCTTCTTTTATTACTGGGATTACTTCTGATGGAGTTTTGAGTAGGTTTGATGCAAAAACGGCACTTCCTAAAAATATGATGGCCGCGAATGGAATGAATAGTTTGTTAGGTTTCATGGTTTCAGTTTGAATGGTAATTCTCCCTGCTGCCAACTTCACGTTCAAATAATTTACTAAATCTCAGTGGCTACTCAAAGCTGGTTTGTTTATTAGTGGTCATTTTTCACCCAAGACCAAAATATCAATTGGGTCAATGATGAAATTATCATATCCGCTTTTAGAGACGTTGATCATAGCAAGTCCTATTTGAGTAGTATTAACCACATAATTGGGAGCAATGAGCTTGACTAATTTGACTAACCACATGAAATAGTCATAAACAAATTGATACAATTTGGTTCTAGACTTAATTCCTCGAAGAGGGATAATTGCACCGGGTCTAAACATGAATGATTGACGAAAACCAAGCTGTGCAATCGTATTTTCTGTTTTACCCTTGACTCTTGCCCACATGGATCGACCTTTTTCGGAAGAATCCGTTCCTTGCCCTGATACATAAATGCATGTCATCTCCGGATTTAACTCCGAAAGTGGGCTTGCTAAAGCAAGTGTATAGTCGAAGGTCATTTTTGTATATTGCTCTTCTGACAATCCTGCAGCACTTACCCCCATGCATAGGAAGCTAGCGTCATATCCTCGAAGGTTCTCTTTTATTGAGCTAAAATCTGAAAAGTCTTTGTGTACAATTTGAATCAATTTTGGATGATTCATTTCTAATTCAGATCGTCCAATTGAAAGGACACGATCTACATCAGGGTGGTCAAGACACTCTAAAAGCACCCCTCTTCCAACCATTCCTGAAGCTCCTGTTATTATTACTTTCATTTCTATTTTCTTAAAAAGACAGCTCCGAAGAGCTGTCTAAAACACTAATCACCTACTACCACTACTAGTAGTTTCTTAAATTCTTTATAACTAATAAGTAAGTAATCACTCATTATACGAGCAAAAATATTTAAAGTTTGTATTTCTGTTTTAAAAATTCGATCGTTCCTTCAAGGTCAAAGTTCTTTTGCAACATCATCCGTGTAGCCATGCCATCCATCAATGTCAGCAGCAGGTTTGCTTCTTTTTCTGGTTGGAGGTACCTCAATGTTTGAAATGCTTTGATTAATGCTTGCTCTATCGCTTCAATTTTATGTTCACCATAGATTTCCAATTCCCATTTTATTTTGAATTGGAGCTTCCAGAAGTCAATCGCTTCTTTGTCTTTGCTTGTATTTAGGCCTATTTCAATGAATTTTCTCAATACATTTTTTGGATCTGTCTCCATTAAAATATCAGCAAAAAGTAATTTGGCCTGATCTTCACCCATTTGAATAATTGCTTCAAGCAATCCGTCTTTATTGCCGAAATGCCGAAATATTAACCCTTCAGAAACTTCAGCACGTTTTGCTACTTTGCTTGTAGAAGTACTCTTAAATCCCTCTTCAGCAAATAATGTTAGCGCTGCATTTAATATTTTTTCTTGCTTTTCAGTCATAAAAGTGAGTAATCACTTACAAATTTAGATATTTTTTCTAAATTGCAAATTATTATGAAAATATTCAAGCGAATCATGTTAATAGTTGTCGCACTAATCCTTCTAATTGTAATATCAGTAATAATCTTCTTTAAAACTGCTCCTCAAATTGGTGGTAAAGCTTCAGGGGAGCGATTGGAGCGTATGGAAAGGGCACCAAATTTCGTTGATGGGAAGTTTCAGAATACTATTGAAACAAAAATGGAAATGACGTGGGAAACTTTGAAGAAGACATTATCCCATTACTTATTTGCTGATAAGACATTTAAAAATCCGCAAGAGGTAATTCAAGTTCAGGCATTCGACGCTAAGACATTTTCGGAAGTTCCAGACGATAGCATAGCTTTCACTTGGTTCGGGCATTCTACAATTTTGATGAGAATAAATGGTGTGACAATTCTTGCTGATCCAGTATTAGAAGGATCAAGAGCATCTATGTTTTCTTTCATGGGACCAGAACGATTTGACTACTCTAAACATATCAGTGTAGATGATTTACCAAAGATTGATGCTGTTATATTATCACACGATCACTATGATCATTTAGACTATCCTACGATCAAAGCTTTGATTGGGAAGGTAGATCAATTTTACGTTCCTCTTGGTGTAGGCGCTCACTTTGAAAGATGGAAAGTTCCTGAGGAAAACATTACTGAGTTAAACTGGTGGGATGAAGTAGAATTAGATGGTGTAAAATTAGTTCTCACTCCAACACGTCATTTTTCTGGTCGCGGTTTTGGTGATCGTTTCAATACTTTGTGGGGTTCTTGGGTTGTGATTGGACCTAACAAGCGATTGTACTTCAGTGGAGATAGCGGTTATTTTCCAGGCTTTAAAGAAATAGGAGAGAAATACGGACCTTTCGATCTTACGTTTATGGAATGTGGCGCCTATAATGAAGGTTGGAACGAAATTCACATGTTTCCAGAACAAACTGCTCAAGCGCACCTTGATGTCAAAGGAAAATTATTAATGCCGATTCATTGGGGGAAATTTGATTTGAGCTTGCATCCATGGAAGGAGTCTGTTCAGCGACTTTCAAAAAAGGCTGAAGAGGAAAAAATATCATTATTCACACCTCAGGTTGGTCAAATGATTTCACTCGCAGATAGTAGCAGGTTAGATCCGTGGTGGCAAGAATATAAGTAGGTATCATGTGCTAACTTTAGGATGTAAATCCTAAACCTGGCCATGAAAAATACTGTTCTTACCTTCATTACTAGCTTAATAGTATTCGGAGCTTGCTCACCAATCAATGAAGATGCCGAGTCTTCAAATGAAATAGCAAAGGTCGAAGCTACATATGATGATTTAGTTGATCTTTTTGGAAACTGGAGGGAGTTTGAAAATCCTCCATTACTTAATGGAGCTCCAGACTATACGAAAGCTACTTTCGAATCTCGTCAGCCAGCGTTTGAATCATTACAATCTCAATTGCTAGCCATGGACACTACTGGTTGGTCTGTGTCTGAGCAAATAGATTGGAAAATTGTTCAAGCAGAAATGAATGGTTATGATTTCAATCAACGCATATTAAAGCCATGGGAAAGAGATCCGGCGTACTACAAATCCGTTTGGACGTATAGAAGTGATGTGCCGGCACACGAGGGTCCAACAC
>CAZWLS010000351.1:0-3954 GCA_964634415.1 uncultured Roseivirgaceae bacterium
GCTCGTCTTCCTCAACCTCTGATTGGTCTGGTAAAGTGATTTTCCACTGAGTAAGGTCAAAATTTCCACTCGGTGGCAGATTGGCATCTTGCGCTGTGCTGTTCATTACAGCTATTAAAACCAATAGACCTGATACGATTATTCGAAAGGATAAATGCTTCATCAAGTACCTCACAATGTCTTCCATCCAACCTAATTTTTACTTTATAAATTTAACAAATTCAAAACTGTGTATAAATTACACATAATAATTATGAGAATAGAATAAAAACGATCGAAAAGGGGAGAATATTTAATAATTGTCATCCTTCCGATACATCCTGATAAGAAAAACAGCATGAAATCAAGTACCCTATTTATTCCATTATTTTTTTTCAGCTTAATTGCTTCTGCTCAAAGCATTCCTTCTGAAAAAATTATTGCAACCACGGATCTAGTGAAATTCATGCGATCTGACGTTAGCAAAGATTTAGAAGGTGCTGACAATGCTGTGTTGGCTAGTTATTTCAGAAGTCTTTTTGCTAAACGTTTTTTCTACAATTATCAAACTTTCGATCAACGTTTACCTCATTATAATGCTGTTTTTAATAATCAAGAAGATCATAAAAAAAGGGCGCTTGATCACTTAGGAAAATTCGATGATTCCACGCAATGGGTGCTTCCATTTAATTATAAGAATGGAGCACCTGTAAACGCTTACGCTCTTCGGCATCTTGCCAGGCAGCATAAGATGGTTGATATCGCATTTTATTATTTCAATGGTACACGTGATCCTTTATTAATTGATTATTTCATAAATCAAATGAACTCTTTAAATACTGCACTTGAAGTAGGAGCATACGAAAAAATTGAGGATGGAAATGGTGTCTATGAAGCATTTAGATCGGGATATAGAATTCTTAATTGGCTTTGGATTCATAACATGTTTTTAAATGAACCTGCTTATACGGATCAAGATCAACTAACTACTATAGCTACATTACTCCAACATGGTCAGCATCTTTACCAACGCAATAAGACTTTCAGATATGGTAACCATCAGACACGTGGTGTTTCGGCACTTGCAATGCTGGCAATATTGTTTCAAGATTTTGAAGGGACAGATTTATGGTTAAAACGAGCAATGCATATATTGGGAGAGCATCTCGATAAGGAAATTAATGTGGATGGATTTCAATTCGAACGATCTGTTCATTATCACATGAGTGATATCAATAACTACTTCTATGTTTATCAGCTAGCCAAACTGAATGACATTGATGTAGATCCCGCCTGGGAAAATAAGTTGAAAGGATTATTTACTACGTTGGTGAAAATTGCTTATCCTGATCGAAGTGCTCCTGTTTTGCAAGATGATACAGAAATTCCTTGGGCTGAGAAAAACGATATTTCCGGTGCTATGACTCTTGGTTATCTTCTTTTTGAAGATCCTGAGTTCGGATACTTTGCGACAGATAAAGTAGACGATAGGGTCTATTGGTTTCTTAGCAATGCACAAATAGCAATGCTTGAAAACATTGAGAAGAAAAGACCAAGTTATGGTTCAATGGAATTTGAGGAAACCGGATACTATATCATGCGTGAAGGCTGGAATACAGATGACAAAATGATGATCATTAGTGCTGGTTTAGATCCTGATAAACCTGATCATCAGCATGGAGATATGTTGGGAATTCAGGCCATGGCCAATGGAAATGCAATTCTTCCAAACTATCAGGTACGGTATTCATTGCCAGACTTTGACCTTTTCAAAAACTCAATGGTGAAGAATGTGGCATTGGTAGATGATCAGTTGCAGGGAAGGGATTGGAGATCTAATAAAGGAGGTAGCGGTTTTGGGAAATTTGGAGTGCTGCCAAAGCCTGAAGTAATCACATGGCAAACATCTGATGATATGGATCTCTTCGTTGGGAGTCACGATGGATTTGAAAATATTGGCGTGGCATATTCTCGTCAGGTTATTTATGTAAAAGATCAATTTTGGGTTGTGAAAGATAATTTCTCATCAGATCAGACGCATGATTATAAACAGGTATGGCAAGGACATTATTCTACTGAAGAAGGTCCTGATCTGATTCGTGCCACATCACAAGATGCATCGGGCCATGATATTTTTCAAATGGCTACATTGGATGTTGTCAATAGTTCAGGAAAAAGAGGCAAGCAATGGAGCGTCGTTACTAAAAACGAGCAAAAGAATTTTAGCTTCATTACGCTCATCTATCCATATAAGGGATACGATAACCGCATTGATGAGAAAAGTGATAATCCGATAATCAACGACTGGGTAGTAAATGACACCGGCTTAAAAATAGTTGGTGAAAATGCCGCGAGTCTTAGCAGTGAAGAGGGTATTTATCTTTTCAATGTAAGCCAATTCAAATACGATGATATCGCATTTGAATCCAAACAATCAATAGATGTATTTATCTCTAAATCAGAAGATCAAATTTTCATTCGATCAATCGATGAAAGTGATCAATCAATTAAGTTTTCTTTGGATAAGAAGATTATCAATAAGACTCTTAAACCAGGTGAATTATTTAATCTGAAATGATAATTTTAATAAACTGTGTATATTTAACACAGAATTAATTCCAATGAAATATTTTTTAGCACCCCTTACTTTTATAATAGCATTATTTGTCCATTCCCAAGAACGATTTGATGTTTCTTCGGCTGCGGAATTTACAACTGCGTTGTCTTCAGCAACCTCTGGAGATTCAATTGTCTGGGAGTCCGGAACCTACAGTAACGTATTTATGGATCTCTCAAAAGATGGCATAATAGTAACAGCGGATATTGCGGGAGCCGTAATCTTTAATGGAACTTCAAGAGTTGAAATTGAGGGAAATGATGTTACGTTGAGTGGATTACAATTTGTGAATGGAAATATTGGGACTAGTCATGTAGTTCGTATTTGGGGTAGTGATGTGCTCGTCACACAACTCAATATTGCTGATTACACCTGCTACAAATACCTTATAGTAGAGGAGGAATCTAGAAGAACAACCATAAGCTATTCCAACTTTGAAAATCGATTGAATTTGGATGATCAAAATATCTTATCGATTCTGGTAGATTCAACAGAACCGGGTTACCATAAAATTCAATACTGTTCTTTCAAAAATTTTGAAGGTACTGGAAATGACATGGGTATCGAGCCAATAAGAATTGGTGTAAGTACACAGGCAGAGTTTGATAGTCGAACAATTGTAGAGTATTGCTACTTCACAAATTGCGACGGTGATGGAGAATTGATTTCATATAAGGCTTCTCAAAATGTAATTCGTTACAACACCTTTGAGAACAATACCAAAGCTGAACTAGTCCTTAGGCATGGTGATGATGCCATTGTCTATGGCAATTTCTTTTTAAATAACATGGGAGGTGTAAGAGTAAGAGAAGGATCGGGGCATTACATATACAACAACTATTTCTCTGGACTAGACAGGCGTTCCATTTACTTGCAAAATGAGTCTTCAGATCCACTTTCAGACATCAATGTTTATTTCAATACGATTGTCAATTCTGCCGAAATGATTTTAGGTAGTGATGGAGGAAATCCACCCTCGAACGTGACAATAGCAAACAACATCTTTGCAGACCCTACTGATGACCTTTTTGCAGATCCAACTGGAGATGAAACCTGGATAGGAAATATTGCTAGTGGAAGCCTTGGTTTTACAACACCAACTGGGATTACAGAAACAGATCCTGAATTGGTTGTAAATGAAGATGGCTTTTACAGTATTGGTTCCGCTAGTCCTGCTGTTGATAATGCAGAGTCAGGATATCCCGAAGTCCCATTATTTGAAGGGCTTGATTACGATGCAGATATCTTATTTGATCTCATGAAACAAGATCGACCTTCTTCAATTATATCAAGAGATATAGGTGCCGTAGAGTATTCTGCTGAAGTAAACGTTCAACCACATGCAACGGAGGAAAATA
>CAZWLS010000352.1:0-3935 GCA_964634415.1 uncultured Roseivirgaceae bacterium
GTGCCAGTAGTTATTGGAGAATCAACTCCTGATACACTACCTGTTTTTCAAAAAGTATCCAATGAAAAGGACGCCAGACTTACTATAGCAAATAAACTAAATTGGAATCCTAAGAAATTAACACCAGACTATTTAATCAGAAACTACTCGGGTATTGTTACAACAATTGAAGAGCTCAATAAACAAGGCTGGGAGATAACAAAAGATCATATTTCTAATGGCATTGAAAACATTAACAAGTTAACAGGCTTAAAAGGACGCTTTCAAATACTCTCTGAACAACCCTATGTAATTGCTGATGTAAGTCATAATGTTGACGGCTTAAGAATACTTTTTGAACAATTAGATGCACTATGTAATGGCACCATCAACATAATTTTTGGTACCACAAAAGACAAGGATTTAAAACCGATCTTAGATACGTTTCCAACTAATAAAAAAGTCTATTGGACTGAAGCAAAAGTTCCTCGGGCGCTTCCTGTGGAAGAATTAGCTATCGCAGGTATTATGAATGGCCTGGAAGGAGAGTGCTTCAAAGATGTTAACGAAGCTATTAACCAGGCAAAAGAAAAAGTGCTACCTGAAGATCTGATTATAGTAACCGGTAGCACTTTTGTTGTTGGAGAGATAGCTAACCTCTAGTCTTCTCCTAAGTGCAAATGATGCACATGTTCATCAATTAAGTCAATCTGTTTTGTAATCTCTTTAACGTACTTTTTAAGTTCTGTTTCTAAAGTTTTCACTTCTGCCTTATACTCAGCGCCTTTCTCACGGCCTAAATTATTTTCAATTTCATTATACGTATTGCACTCTTTATGAATGAACCTTCTGAATGACTTGGTGGTATAATCCACCTCCAATGTTTCAATATCATCTAACGTAGCTTTTGCTTCTTTATCGCCATTGGCATTGAATTTTCTAGTTACAATTCCGTACAGAAGCGTGTCGTAATGGTGGATCTCATCAAGCATAGAAATGATTTTCTTTCTATACTGAGATTCCCCGCAAAAACTGCCTAACCCTTCATAAGTTTGCAGCGTCTTTGCTTCATTGTCCCAGTTGATAGTTAAGTCATCTATAGCTTTTACAATATCCGCCTCATTTTCTTGAGAAAATGTGATTGTTGTAAATAAACATAAGACCGACGCAAGGAGTAGAGATTTCATGGTTGATAGTGTTTTACTTGATCTGACAATAAATTGGCTAAAAAAAATAAGTTAACGAAGTTTTCCGAGAATATGGCAAGCAAAAATGTCATAGAACCTGGAAAAGAAATTTTTGATTCAATCCACGGCAAGTGGAACGAATTCTTTGGTAATGATAATGAAATCGTTATTGAATTAGCATGTGGATGGGGAGAATACACTATATCCTTGGCCGAAAAATTTCCAAACAAAAATTTTGTTGGCATAGACCTTAAAGGAGATAGAGTCTGGAGAGGTAGTCAATATGCTCAAAATAACAATCTTGACAATGTCGCATTCCTGAGAACCCATATCATCGAAATCCTTAAATCGTTCGATGAGAATGAATTAGACGAAATCTGGTTGACATTTCCTGACCCAAGACCTAAAGACCGTGATGAAAAGCACAGGTTATGTAATAAACAATTCATGGAAAAATACAGACATCTCTTAAAGCCAAATGGGTGGTTTAGGTTCAAAACTGACAATACCGATCTATTTGAATACGGGCTTCAAGTTTTAACTGAATTTGATATCAAAGACCATGAGTTCACATTCGATTTATACAATTCTCCGTTACTAGAAGAACACCATGGTATAAAAACCAAGTATGAAAAAATCTGGACAGCAAAAGGGGAGAAAATTAAGTACATGAAATTCAGATTCAATAATTAATGAGTTAGGGTATTTTCCTAACACCTTGGAATCATTCAGAATCTCGTAATGTTATATGTTATATTTATAGCTTCCAATGGATGATAGATATTCCTTATGAATCTACAGCAACTAGAATATGCCTTAACTCTTGAAAAGCTTGGATCATTTACGAGTGCGGCTAAGTCACTCAATATGACTCAACCAGCACTGAGTCTTCAAATTAAGAATCTTGAAAATGAAATTGGCATATCACTATTCGACAGGTCAAGATCTAGAATAGAACCTACGGAACAAGGGCTTAAATTTCTATTGAAAGCCGGAGAAATTGTGATGGCTGGAAAACAGCTAAAAGAATATGCGCTTACGCTCGGTAGTCAGTTTGGAGGTGAACTCAAATTAGGAATTATACCCACATTGTCTCCCTATTTGGTTCCCTTATTTTTAGATCCGCTACTAAGTCAGTATCCCGAGCTTTCATTGGAAATTCATGAATTACTCACAGAAGAAATCTTGCAAAAAATAAGATTAGGAGATCTTGACGGAGGAATAGTTTCTACGCCATTGGCCAGGCAAGGAATTACAGTTACGCCGCTGTTTTACGAGTCTTTTTACATGTATCAAAACAATGAGGATAGCAGATCTGGGAAGACACTTAAAGTATCGAATCTGGACTTAAAGAATTTATGGTTGTTAGAAGAGGGAAACTGCTTTCGCGACCAAGTTAGTGATATCTGCTCGTTAAAAGATGAAAATACGGGAACCCAAATTTCGTATCACTGTAGCTCAATAGATTCTTTAATTCGGATGGTCGATCATCAGGGAGGTATGACAATATTACCTGAGCTAACCACCCTAAGTCTTGATTCTCATCAAGAACAGAATTTGGTCTTACTTGAAGAAAAGGTTAGGGAAGTCGGATTCATTACTCGAAAATTAACTGGTAAGGAACATTTATTTAGGATTCTAAACGATAAGATTAAATCAAGTGTACCTGCGCCTATGAGAAATAAAAGTGGGAGAGAGGTAGTTGATCCTGGTATCCTGGAAAGTTGGAAATAATTAGAAAAGAGATCCAGTTTTAGGTAAAGCTTGTCTTCTTAGATGCTTAAGATATAACTCTGCACAAGCATTTGCATCACTCAATGCATCATGATGATTCAATGGAATTTTATATTTCTTGCTTAAATATGCTAACCCTCGACGATAGATTACTCTTGTGCATCTAACTTCAAAAGTTGGTTGTGCTATATCATAAAATGCAAGTGCATTTTGCAAACAATTAACATCAAAAGCAGCATTGTGAGCCACTATTACTTGATCTTCTATCAAATGCTTGATGTCAAACCAAACCTCTTCAAATAATGGACTATCGATTGTATCTCCAGGTTTGATTCCATGAACCTCGATGTTCTTATAGAAGTATTCATTTTTAGGAGGCTGAACTAATCTATTTACCTTTTGGGTAACAATCCCATTTTCCACTCTTACAAGTCCCACCTGGCAAATGCTTGCAGGATTCCAAGTTGCTGTTTCAAAGTCTAATGCAGAATAAGCCTCAAGCTCCATACCATAAATTTACGTGTCGCCATACTTAATTCAGAGGTTTTTACCGTGAATTTCCAAGCAACTAAACGACACTCAATTCTTATTCGTCCAATCATTAGTATGCTTCGTAGTTTAGACAGAAACTATTGATCCTTAGGTGATTATTAAATAAGTAATTAACCGTATTTTTATGGTAATACCGCCATTAATCACATGTTAAGGAGAATATCCATTTCTGTTTTATTACTTCTCTACAGTAATTTTTACATCCATGCCAATGGTGATGGATGGAAAAAGATTATTTCTGAAAAGCAAGGTACTGTAGAGTTTTACTGGTACCCAAACAATGTCGTTGTTGAGAATTCCTTAGATATAATAGACGGAGTTGAGCATGATTTGGCGCGCGCGTTTATTGTTTATCTCAATAATAAATATGATGTAGAGATTGAATTAAAATGGATTGAAACCAACAGTTTCGGGGAAGTGCTCGAGACGGTAAAAAATGGTGATGGAGGAACATTTGGTTCTTCGTCAATATCTATTACTTCG
>CAZWLS010000353.1:0-3922 GCA_964634415.1 uncultured Roseivirgaceae bacterium
CTAGCGTGACTTTTTTTGAGTTTTTCATTTTTAGAGATTTTAAAATTCTCCACTAAAATCTCTCACATATGTGCTCAAATCGACCGAAGGAATGAAACTGAAGGAAGTCGGACTTTTTTATTTGAGCTGTTTTAGATAGGCTGATGGCGTCAAGCCTGTGATCTTTTTAAAAACATCATTGAAGGTGGATTTGGATGTAAATCCTGAGTCGAGCGCTAGACCTAGCAAACTGAAGTGACTGAACTTCTCGTCTTGCATTTTTCTGATTACCTCCTGTACCCGATATTCATTCACAAATTCGAAAAAGTTCTTTCCTGTTTTTTGATTAATAATTTGAGAGATATATCCATTACTAAGTTGCAGTCTTTGAGATAGCATATCCATACTTAGTTTTTCAACTTTGTATAACGATTCATCCGTCATGAGCTTCAAAATTGAATTGTAATAGTCATCCGTTTTTTTGGGTAGTTTTTTTTCAATAGTGGCAGTTTGAAAATTTGGTGCTTCAAACAGATTGCGTCTAGCAATTATCGAATAGGCTAGCCAATAGGTGATAAGGGCAATGCTGATCCAATTGAAATATGAGATGTTACTTAATTCTTGAAAGTAAATGTGATAGCCAAAAGTAAGACCCCAAATACAGCAAATAACTAATGTAGCTATTAGCGTATTTTTTAGCCATTTGAGTGATTTTCCCTCAAGGTTTGAGAAATTTTGGACCAGCTTGTCCTCATAATTATTGAGATTTTTTATGGACCGAATGACTATGGTCAAACTCCAAACAAGTGCAAGAATCTCGAAAGAGATCATTACTAGTTTTATTGCTTCTACATAAGATAGAACAAAACTCTTTGCTGTCAAGTACACGAAGAATATTGCAACCTTAAATGTAATTTGAATAGCGTATGGGCCAAGAAGTAAGAAGTCTTTCTTAACTAATCTGTAATTGGGCTCTATCAGGCACTTTATGAAGTATTTCAGAGAAAATGGAACAAGAAGTGTCCAGCTAAGTGGCCAATATTCTACTTGCAAGAAGCCAATATCTATTAGACTGTTGGAGATGTTTTGAACTGATATTGTAAGAACAAGGAGTGATAGAAAAGTATTTGAGGATCGTCGAAATTGAGGACTGAGAGCAAGAATAGCTGCAATCAGTATTCCTTGGGCACTCCCTAAAATCATTGTTATGTTAAAGAGATTTAGGTTCATTCAGTTGAGGGTGAATGTCATCAACCAAAATACACAAAATGAATCGGTTGTTAGTACACAATGATACAAGAATACTATTCAATCGTTTTGTTTATAAATGAGTGGAGCGATCGTTGAAAACGATCGCTCCGTTTAAACTCACTCACTCACTCACTCTTCATTTAATGGAATACTACCTTTTGTGCGGATGTACCACCAGGGGTTACTAGTTGTAGTAGGTAGATCCCATTTCTAATTGCTCCTCTTTGGATTTGTATTGTTACATCACCACGATCGGCTCCTTTAATGTTTCGGATTACTTTTCCTTCCATGTTTATGAGATACATCTCATATTTTTCATAGCCCTCAAGATGGAATGATACGTTTATGTGGTCAGTTGCTGGGTTTGGAAAGATCTTGGTCGAAAGGTCTGATTTATCTTCCGCTGCAAGCGTTACATCAACCACACTGAAAGAAACATTTTTCACTTGCATCTCTACTTCTTGTTTTGAACCTGTTTGATTTATGTAGGAGAATACGACGGTAGCAATCTTTAGCTCTTTATCATTCTCATAATTATTGAATTCATCCATTCGAAGTGTAACTGATTCGCTCGATAAGTGGGCAGGTAGTGTTATTGTCATTCGCTCATTCCAATCAGTCAGTCCTTGCGGTACTAAGCTTACTTCCACCGCATGCGAATTTTGGATATCGAATGTCAGCGCATTGTAGCTAGATACATCCAGTGATGAATTGCCGGCTTTAAGGTTTCTGAAGACGTTAACCACATCGCTGCTTGTAGCACTTAAGTTAAAACCACGCTCCACAAAGTAGGAGTTCAGCTCTATGCTTCTTTGCTCTTCTTGAATCTCAAAAAGACTGACAAAAGATAAATCAAGATTGTAGTCTACACCCCAAGCTCCATCAGCAAGGTAGAGCGCATCATATGCTTCATTACCATCCACATGGATTGAAATACCGGCATCAAAAAGATACCCGGTTTCAATGATGATTTCTTGATGGCCTTCACCATTCAATGCAATAGATTCTGTGCTTTCGAGATAAGCCGCACGTTCTGATTTTCGAGAGTTCATGTTCACTAGCATTGAAGTTTTAGCATCTGGATTCAATACATTCAAAATCAACTTGCCTCCTGCATACGCTCCACTTTTAACTATAACTGAAGGGAGTGGAGTCAAGTCCGAAACTGTAGTCTCTTTCTCTTCTTGTAATTGGCTAATTACGTTTTTAAGAAGGTAGATGACCTGAGTTGTCGAAGAGCTCCAAACTTGAAAGTTTAAATAGTCTCCTTCCGGGTAGGAATCTACATTCCAGTAACTATGGATCTCATAGTTGCTCTTCAAGTCTCTAGCAGCCAACCAACCTGAAAATTCTGTTACACCATTGCTTTCAATTTCTGCAATTATCACCTTCGTTCCATCAATATTTACTTGAGATACTTGCTGGATAGTTTTGCCATTTAGTCGATCACAAACATTCTTGGAGTGGTTGTAAACGCTATTCTCTGTTTGTAGCGCTAGACCTGCAGCAACTCTTTGTTCATTGTTATAGTAATCTGCTGCAAAAACATCTACTGCATTTGTTAGTGCTATAAGATCCTCAGGGCTCGAAACCGTTGAGACTTCATTGCCACGCATTCCGACCTCAGGGAAAAATCGATCCAATCCATCATTGCTACTTCGTGATCTTTTAAGTGCTCTTAGGTCACTTTGATTTTCTTTTAAGTGAAGATTCTTATTGCTTCTTTGTCTTGCATACGAACGCTTCGCGATAGCTCCAGATAAGCTGCCGTTGCTTTCGAGACCTCCATTATTGCCAGTAGACACTTCGCAGTCTGAACCAGTACATGGCTGTGTTATAAAGAATCGATAATCTTCTACTTCCCCCATCCCTACGATATCGCCTGAGATGTTGGACTCATCGATGACTTCCTCAGTAATAATGATTCTTAAATTAATGCTGCCTCCTTCAAAACCGGCAGGTGCATCAATCTCTTTGATCATTGTTGATGCGGTGTTAAGAAAAGGCGTTTCCAAAGTAACTTCATCGAAGTTGCCGTCATCGTCCCAATCAATACCTATTAGGCAATATGCTTGTCCTTCAAAATTGGAATTGAAACCAATTGCTGCAGATACATGTCCGTCAACCAATTCTGTGTCCATGCTAAATCCATCATCATTATCTCCATTGGCCTCAATATTTGATGGATCAGTCGTGTCAAAGTCAACTGTATTTCCTAACCACAACATGCTAAAATCTGGCACACCATCATTGCTTAAGTCTTGTCGATATGCCAACACTCTGCTTAGAGGCAATCTGCTATTATCACTGTAATCAAATTCGAAAACTACCGGGATTTCTGTCGGACATGAAAATCCATCGTTTTTGCTTAGTCCGTCCACGGAATAGGAAACAACTCTGGATTCAGCTGTTAATACATCTACCCTAAGAATCTTACCAGTTTTATTATGTGAAGCATATAGATACCCGTCCGAACCCGTCCATTGTGCACCGTATCCACCTGATGTTGGAATTCCAGTTCCGCTTAGAGTTCCTACCACTTCTTTGGTATTACTTTCAGTATTGAATTTGTAAAGTGACTGGTTATGAATGGAATAAAAGTGACCGTCATTATTATAGGCAATGTCCCAACCGGGTAATCCTTGACCTGGATAGCTTGCAACGACGTAAGGAGCTCCACTTACATCAATCT
>CAZWLS010000354.1:0-3896 GCA_964634415.1 uncultured Roseivirgaceae bacterium
CTTCGTACTGATGGTGAAAACAGGGTGCTGATTGGAAACTATGATAGCCCAATTACAGGCAGTGTTTCAGCCGAGGCCTACTTACAATATGTGTATAGTTCCGGGCCAATGCCCAAGCGAAGAGATGAACCTGACTCCACACACTTAGATACACTAAAGCTTGATTCGATGGTGTTGGTATTTGACACACAAAGAATAATACCAAATCAATCATCCTCAATCCAAGCCTTTTCGGTTTTTGATTTGGTAGATAGCTTGGAAAGCTCTGCGATTTACTTATCGAATTTTCAACAAACCACAGGAACCTTCGCAGGTAGCTTTAATCAGATTATTGGCGATCCAGAAGTTGACACTGTCTTCAGAGTTAAGTTGGAGGATAGTTACGCAGCCGCTTTTTATAGTAATCTTAGTGATATTGCAGGAGATACAACAAGATTTATTTCAAGTGAAGTCTTTAAATCAATGGGTATTATACCGGACCCAGGTTCTACTGGAATTGCCTCTATCGATCTGCTTAGCGATTCTACTAGATTGATTGTCTATTCTTCTCCAGTGAGCCCAGACAGAGACTCTACCTACTTGACAAACTTTGTTTTTACTAGAAATGTAAGTCGAACAGCCAAACATTATACGTATTTAAATAGAGATCTTTCTGGGTCTGAATTTGATGGAATAGAAGAATTTGTTGACTTTGACCTTGCTTCAGGAAATACCATCATGGACCCTCTTTCGGGAATTACAACAGCATATTCTATAGCAGAAGTAGAGCAATTTTTCGCAGAAAATGGAAACCTATTAATTAATAACGCTACTATATCTTTTGAATTTGATGAGGAAGCTGATAGGGAAACGCTTACCGGATTCTTAAATTATTTTAGAAAAAAGGACGGAACCATTTTTGGACCCGCATTAGCAAGCAATTCATTTGGCAACATTGTACTAACAGATGATGGATATCAATTTGGACAAGCTCAACCATCAGTTAGTGTATTGAATGAAAATGAAGACAAAATTGTCATGTTTCCAACCCTATTCTTTCAATTATTATATGGACAATTTCGCGAAAAAGATAGTTTAGTCTTTGAGAATCCAATCACGGAAGACCTTATACCAATTAGTGAATTGGTTAATATCACAAATGGTGAATTGTCCTTGCAACGATCAATCTTTAAGCAAGATGGCGTTAAATTACGACTGTATTATACAGAGGTAGAACAATAATAATTTTCTATGTGTGGAATCGTAGGCTATGTAGGTAAAAACCCTTCATTTCCCATTCTTATTAAAGGTCTAAAGAGATTAGAATATCGTGGTTATGATAGTGCCGGAATAGCAATCATTGAAAATCAAGAAATCTCAGTTCTAAAGAAAAAAGGCAAAGTTCAGGAGCTTGAACAAATCACAGAAAACAAGTCTTTCGAAAGTTGTATTGGTATAGGACATACGAGGTGGGCCACACATGGTGAGCCGAACGATACCAATGCACATCCACATGTTTCCAATAGCGGTGACTTGGCTCTGATTCATAATGGAATTATAGAAAATTACGGAGCAATTAAAGAAGACCTCATTAAGAAAGGATATACTTTTCAGAGCCAAACTGATACTGAGGTTTTCATAAATTTTATTGAAGACATTAAAATAAATGAAAATCTAAACCTTGAAGACGCACTCAGAGTAGCCCTCTCGAAGGTGATTGGAGCATATGCAATAGCAATCATTTCAAAAAGCAACCCAAATAAACTGGTTGCCGCGCGGAAGGGTAGCCCTATGGTGTTAGGTCTTGGTACCGATGAATTTTTCATTGCTTCTGACGCTACTCCCATAATAGAGTATACCAATGAGGTAATATATCTGCAAGACGAAGAAATTGTAGTTATTGAAAATAATGACTACATCATTAAAGATGCGAAAGACATCCCGCAAACACCTTACATTCAAACGCTAGAGTTAGAACTTGAAGCAATCGAAAAAGGTGGGCATGAACACTTCATGCACAAAGAAATCTTCGAACAACCAATTTCCATTGCAGATTGCATGAGAGGACGAATCAATGTCGATAAAGGCGAGTTGGTATTAGGAGGCATCAGAAATTATGCTAAGGCATTGGAAAATGCTGAAAGAATAATTGTGATTGCCTGCGGCACCTCGTGGCATGCGGGTTTGGTAAGCGAATATGTTTTTGAGGACCTATGCAGAATTCCAGTAGAAGTTGAATATGCGTCTGAGTTTAGATATAGAAATCCTGTTATAAAGGAAGGAGATATAGTAATCGCCATTTCACAATCTGGTGAGACTGCAGATACTCTAGCAGCCATTGAATTGGCAAAAAACAAGGGAGCAATAGTTCTTGGAGTAGTAAATACAGTCGGATCCTCAATCTCCAGAGTCTCTCATGAGGGAGCCTATTTACATGCCGGACCAGAAATTGGTG
Organism: uncultured Roseivirgaceae bacterium; assembly: GCA_964634415.1. Lineage (GTDB taxonomy): Bacteria > Bacteroidota > Bacteroidia > Cytophagales > Cyclobacteriaceae > Ekhidna. The sequence goes on from CAZWLS010000354.1 coordinate 2,435, forward strand.
TTGCCTCAACAAAAGCTTTCACTGCTCAGCTAACCGTTTTATACATGATTGCCTTGAAGGCTGCTTTCAGTAAAGGCACAATTACGGATAGCGTCTTTAGGGAGCGCCTAACTGAGCTTAGCTTAATACCAGGAAAAGTTGAAACTGCATTAAAGTCAAATGACAAGATTGAACACATCTCAGATATGTTCAAAAATGCACCTAACTTTCTCTATTTAGGTCGTGGTTATAATTTCCCAGTTGCTCTTGAAGGTGCTCTTAAATTAAAGGAAATATCTTATATCCACGCAGAAGGATATCCAGCAGCAGAGATGAAGCACGGGCCAATCGCGTTGATAGACGAACACATGCCAGTTGTTGTAATTGCTACTAGAGACAGCAGTTACGATAAAATTATATCCAACATTCAAGAAGTTAAAGCAAGAAAAGGCATTGTAATAGCCGTTGTAACAGAGGGGGATGCACTCATCCCAACAATGGCTGATTTTACGATCGAAGTGCCAGAAACCCACGAGTCTTTAATGCCACTTGTTTCGGTTATTCCATTACAACTATTAAGCTATCATATAGCCGTAATGAGGGGTGCAAATGTAGACCAGCCAAGAAACTTAGCTAAATCAGTAACTGTAGAATAATTGCAACTATGAAAGAGATAATAAACTCATCAAAAGCTCCGGCTCCAATTGGACCATATTCTCAAGCTATAAAAGCTGGAAATACACTCTATGTCTCTGGACAAATACCGATCGATCAGGAAAAAGATCTATTAATAGAAGGATCTATTGAAGATGAAACGGAACAAGTAATGAAAAATATCGGATTTATTCTTGAAGAAGCCGGCCTATCATTTCAACATGTACTTAAATGCTCGATATTCGTTTCTAGCATGGATAATTTCGCGCGAATAAACGCAGTTTACGGAAAGTATTTTCTAGAAAATCCTCCAGCAAGAGAAACAGTAGAAGTTAGTGGCCTGCCAAAGGGAGTGAATGTAGAGATTTCTTGCATAGCCACTTTTTAAGAATAGCTTTAAATACTAGCATTCATCAACTGATTTTTATTTTTGCGCTCCAATCAACAAATTAGATGGAAAACGTACGTGTAAGATTTGCCCCAAGTCCAACTGGTGGATTACATATCGGAGGTGTAAGAACAGCTCTATTTAACTACCTTTTCGCAAAAAAGAACGGCGGAAAGTTCATTCTCAGAATTGAAGATACAGATCAGACCCGATTTGTTGCCGGTGCCGAAGATTACATTAAAGAAACTTTAGAGTGGTGTGGAATTTCTCCAGATGAAGGACCAGACCAAGAGGGCGATTTCGGACCATATCGTCAGTCTGAAAGAAAGGAAATATATCGTCAATATGCAGAAAAATTGGTCGAAGAAGGAAATGCATACTATGCATTTGACACGCCAGAGGAGCTAGAAGCCATGCGCGATCGCCTGAAAGAGTCAAGGG
>CAZWLS010000355.1:0-3890 GCA_964634415.1 uncultured Roseivirgaceae bacterium
CTCATTCGAAAGTATACAGAATCCGATCAACAACCCTCCAGGGAAAAGCACATAGATAGAATAAAAAAGAGTGTCGAAAATCTTACCAGTATATTAAACGACTTTCTTTCCCTTGAAAAACTGGAAAGTGGACTTCAAAAAATTCAAAAAGAAGAATTAAGTCCTCGCGAGCTAATTGATGATTTGATAGATGAGATGAGTCACATCTTAAAAGATGGTCAGAAAATTCAAATAGAAGGTGAATACTCAAATATTGTCACTGATGCTCATATTTTAAGAAACGTGCTTTCAAATCTAGTTTCCAACGCTATTAAATACTCCAATGACAATGGAACAATACTGATTACATTAAATCATGCCGAAAATCTATCAATAAGCGTTAAAGATCAGGGAATTGGAATACCTCAAGAGGAACAAAAACGTCTGTTTCAGCGATTTTTTAGAGCTGGGAATGTTACAAACATTCAAGGAACAGGGCTTGGACTGAATATCGTAAAGAAATACCTCCAGTTACTAAATGGCGATATATCATTTATTAGCGAAGAAGGAAAAGGTAGTACGTTTACCGTTACTCTCCCTCCGAACTTACCTCAATAGCATTTCTCTGAACAAAGTAAACGAGTGGTCCTAACAGTGGTACTAGCGTAACGATAGCAAACCATATCATTTTCTTATTTCTTGTAAATCTTGAAAGAAGAATATTAATCATAGCGGTGATTGAAGCTGCTACAGCTATTACACCTATATAAACCCAATAACTCATATGACATTCTTTTTTTATCAAATGAAGCATTTCAATTGGATATATCTAATGATAATCCTTAGTACCGAAAGTGATTATCATCATGCGATTTGCTAATTTGCTAAGGAAGTAAGCAAACAAAATATGGTGCAACAACACATTCTCGTTATTGAAGATCAAACAGATGTTAGAGAAAACATAGTAGAGCTGCTAGAGCTGTCAAATTATAAAGTTTCGTCGGCACCAAACGGTAAAGAAGGAGTCAAGCAGGCACTTTCTAACCCACCAGATCTTGTACTCTGTGATATAATGATGCCAGAAATGGATGGATATGAAGTATTGTACCTACTATCAAAAAACCCATCCACAGCCTCGCTCCCATTCATTTACCTCACTGCTAAAGCTGAAAAAACGGACTTTAGAAAGGGAATGAATATGGGTGCTGATGATTATATCACTAAGCCTTTCGAAGAAATGGAGTTGCTAGGAGCAATTGAAAGGAGGCTGAAAAAATACAGCGAATTGAATCAAGTAGATGACGTAGAAGGATTGGTTAAAACAGCATCTACTTTCAAAAACATTGATGATCTAGACAAAGAGCGTAAGATTCAGCATTTTAAGAAAAGAGATGTAATCTATAGAGAGGGTGATTTAAGTTCTTTCGTATATAAAATCAAGAAAGGGAAAGTTAAAACCTATAGAATCAATGAGGATGGAAAAGAGCTGATTTATGATATCAAAAAAGAAGGCGATTTCTTAGGCGAACGTGCCACTATTCAAGATTCTTCCAGAACCGAATTTGCTGAGGCGATGGAAGAGACAGAATTGTTATTAATTCCTAAAAATGACTTTCAGGAATTGATCTTCAAAAATCACGAAGTTGCGGGTCGATTTATAAAAATGCTTTCGAATAACCTATCTCAGCGAGAGCATGAACTTATGGAGATGGCATATAACACGGTTAGAAAAAGGACTGCTGATTCGCTATATAAACTCTATGAAACATATGCTGATGGTCAGAAAATCGTAACAATTGAAATTTCGCGAGCTGACTTGGCAGGAATGGTCGGCACCGCAACTGAATCTGTGATTCGTATCCTTTCTGAATTCAAAAAGGATAAATGGGTAGAGATCAGCGGAAGCGCAATATCCATTTTAGAACCTGAAAAAATCAGCCAGGTTAGGTATTAACGAGTAGCTGATTATAAAAAAAGGCATCCAAATATGGATGCCTTTTTTTATTCAAATCATTTTATTTCTAATGAGTTACAACAATTTTACTCGCAAAAGTTTTACCTCCAGTATAAACATGTAGGTAATAAATTCCTGCATTAAGATTTGACACGTTAATACTTAAAGATCCGTCCTCATTGATTGAATTTCCACTGATATCGGAAATAATTGAACCCCTAGGGTCTATAAGTCTAACATGTATCTCACCGGCATTTGCATTGAACTGAAGATTCAATACATCCGAAACAGGATTCGGATAAACTATCAGATCAAACGGAGCAAACTCCACCAGCGCCTGGATAATACCCGAAAGTTCATACTCCCCATTAAAATCAACTTGTCTTAATCGATAGTAGTTAACACCACTTATTGGTTGAATATCTGTAAAAGCATAGTCAACAAGAATATTAGAGTTTCCATTTCCATCAACCTCACCAATCTTAACGAAATCAACTCCATTTGAGGATCTCAATACTTCAAAATAATCGTTGTTTACTTCAACTGATGTTTGCCATTTCAAATTAACTTTTTGCTGTACTACTTCTGCTTTGAAGAATGTCAACTCTACAGGAAGTGTAATGGTATCGTCACTATCAATCTGATTAGGGAATGTGTCACCATCATTATCAGGTACGCCGCTTACTCCACCGTAAGCCACACCATTCTGATCGGAATCAAACAGGTCAACTATACCATCATTATCAGAATCTCTGTAATAAGTAGCGTTATCCGGATCTAAGAAATTCAAATGGCTATCACTATCATCATTCTCTAGCCAATCTGGCACTCCATCCGCATCTGTATCTGTGGTAGGATAATGACCAGGACTTCCATTTGCTGTTTCATAGTTAGATGCTCTTAAGATTAAATCAGCTCTTGAATCATTACTTACAATTCCAAAATTATCTTCATCATCATCGAATGCCTCTACTGCATCCAATGCTCCATCAGCATCTGCATCGGTATCAATATAATCTGGGATACCGTCACCATCCGATTGTGTAATAGTCAAAGGAGATCCATCTGTATTATCAGCCAAACCATCCGAATCTGCATCATTTGCCGTAATTGTGAATCTTCCCTGATCATCTGTACCGGCCGGGAAGTAACCACCGTTTGCTTCTGCTGCATCCGGAATACCATCATTATCCGCATCCAGATCAAGGGAATTAATCAGTCCATCATTGTCTGTGTCCGCAGGACTTAGTGCCGTTCCGCCGTTGGTAATATCAAACGTGTCAGGCCAACCATCGCCATCGGTATCAGTAGTATTATCGGCAAGTCCATCATTGGTTGCATCTGTCCCACTAGCTTCAACCAGGTCAGAGATTCCATCATTATCTGCATCAACATCTTGATAATTTGGAATGCCATCTGCATCTACATCTGAAATAGCAACTGCTGCCGTACCCCCATTATCAATGTCAGCAGGATCATGCAATCCATCACTATCAGAATCAGTAAAGCTATCTACCCTTCCATCACCGTTGGCATCAGAACCTCCATTCTCTATTACATCCGGCACTCCGTCATTGTCGGAATCAAGATCTAAATAATCTGCCGGCCCAGCACCGTCTGTATCAGTAGGTACATACGCAGCACCTCCATTATCTCCATCTCTATCGTCATGGAAGCCATCACCATCTGTATCAGTTAATGATGTAAACTGTCCTTCGTTAGTCATATTAGTCGGAACTACACCATCATTTGCTTCGATCGCATCAGGCATCAGGTCGTTATCAGAATCTAAGTCTCTAAAGTTAGGATTATCGTCGCTATCGGTGTCTGTAATCGCTAAGGCTGTACCACCATTGTCAGAATCAAACAAATCAACCCATCCATCACTATCAGTATCTGTTACATTATCTGCGATACCATTCTTATTAGCATCACTTCCTTCAGCCTCAACAATATA
>CAZWLS010000356.1:0-3880 GCA_964634415.1 uncultured Roseivirgaceae bacterium
TTCAGAAAAGAGCTGGTGGCTTTATCAACATATAGGAGCAATGGGCGGCTCATATATCGCAGCAATGACGGCGTTTGCGGTTCAAAATCCAAATATTTTTCTTCCAAATAGTTCTTATCAATGGTTACTTTGGATTCTCCCAAGTGTCATTGGTACACCAATGATTACCATGGCGATCAAGCATTGGCGTAAAAAACTTAACACCAACCGTGCAACTGTGTGATCTTCATAGACATCATTGGTATGGTTTTTATACTCAGATAAAAATAATTGAGACGGAATGTCGTTTGATCGATGTTCCGCTATCACCAATGTTAAGACTATGAAGAACACCCTAATCGCTATGGCTATGCTCATATGCATGGTCAGCTACTCACAAACAAAAGTCATCAAAGGAACCGTTTATTACCAAGAGACTAAAGAACCGGTCCCGTTTGCTTATGTAAAGCTTAAGGATGTTGATTACGGCACTGTCAGAGAATATGATGCTACATTTTCTCTAAAAATACCATCTAAGTATTTCGACAGTATTCTTGAGTTTTCTTACGTAGGACTTAAACCCTATGAGCTAGAACTCCACAGTTACGAAGGTCCTGTCAAAATCTATATGGAAACGGATATCACGGAACTATATACTGTAGTTGTGAGTGCAAAACGTGACGTCAATCCAAAGAGCATTTTGAAAAAAGCCATACGATCTATCTCAGATAACTATGTGAATGAAGATTTTAATATCGAAGGCTATTACCGCGAATACGTTAAAGAAAATGACAATCCAGTTAAATACGCTGATGCCGCATTTGCACTAGACCTGAAGCCATACGACGGCAAAATGGCTAAAAGAAAAAAATATGAAAATCCTGTTGATCTATCAGGAATTACGACGATCGGTAGTTGGACTTCACGATCATCATCTCTTCATCGATGGCATTTTCATCAGATGGTATTGAAAGGAGAAAAAGCAAAAATCATTGACGCTAAATCAAGCGATGACTTAAACACGACTCGTCTCTACTCTAACATTCAAGGTGGTCCTCTAAGTGCACTCACGAAAGACCGAGTAAAATATCCCGCAAATTTCATGAGCAAGTTTGGGAAGTATGAATACTCGCTTCTAGAAGTTGAGAAGAATAACGAGGGTTTCTATCTGATCAATTTTAATCCTGCGATTTCTCCTGAAAAAATGGGCGAGAAAAGAAGACCATACAATTATGAATATAAGCTCGGAGGCAGCATATTAATTCGAAAAGAAGATCTGGCAATTGTTGAAATAAACTACTCTGTACCGCCGGAGTACAAACAGTACATCTGCGGATATAGAGGATGGTCAGTTAGACATTTCGATTTTTCAGTTCAAACTAAATATGCAAAAAAAGGAGACAAGTATGTTCTTGAATACCTCAAGCATGCTGATGAATTCATTGTGGAAGACACCGCCACAGACAGAAGAATCCCCTATGCTGCGATCTCAGAGTTTTATACTCATGATGTAAAGGTTGAGGATAAGATCACAGTAAGCAAAGAAGATAATTTTAGTAATTCAGATTATAACTACCTATTTGACTTACCCGAAGGATACAATATTCCATTCTGGGCAAAATACAATGTTGAACATCCTAGTTCTAAGGTTCCTGAGAGTATTCATGTGGCAATGAGCAAAGAAACCAATCTGGAAAAACAATTTGCTGAAAAACTTACTAGAGATACGACCCTATTGCCACCTGTAGCTAAGAAAGAACCAAAGCAGATGGAGCTGCACGGACAAACATTGCAAGATGATTATGCCTGGATGAAGGATACCAAAAACCCACTTGGAAACGAAGAGGTTATGAAATATCTGAGTGCCGAAAATGGCTATACCAATAATTATTTTAAACCACTGAAACCGCTTCAAAGAGAACTTTTTAAGGAGGTTAGATCATATGTTCAAGATAAATATGTATCGCTTGCCCGTGAAGAAGGGGGATACAAATATTATTACAAGTATGCGCCTGAAGAAGAGTATGCAAGGCATTATCGAAAAGCTAAAGGAAAAGACAGCAAAGAAGAATTGCTTTTTGATGTAAATAAAATGGCAGAAGACAAGAGGTATTATTCATTTGGTGGATATTCTGTAAGTCCGTCAAATAAGGTAATTGCATTCTCTGAAAATACAACAGGAAATGATAAATGGGTTCTGAAGTTCAAGCGGTTTGAGGGAGATAAAATGTTGCCTTACACGATTGAGTATATCGCAGATATGATTTGGCTTTCAGACTCAACTGTACTCTATGTAAAGGTTGAGGAAAAGACTTTTCGTGCTTCTAAAGTCTTCAAATTCGATCTTTCTAACGGACAACACGAGTTGGTGTATGAAGAATCAGACATAAAGTTTTCCGTTTCTGTCTCTAAATCCAGAAGTAAGCAATTTGCATTTATCAATTCATATGGTAGCAACCAGAATGAAGTTCAGTTGCTAAATCTCAATAATCCAGATGGAATATTCAGAATGGTAGTGGAGAGGAGAAAAGACCATAAGTATAGCATGTCCCATTATGAAGATAAGTTTTACATAATCACAAATCATAAAGCCATCAACAATAAACTAATGGTAGCCGATACCTCTGATTTTGAAGAAAAATCATGGAGAGTAGAAATTCCTGAAAATCCTGAAATTGAAATTTCCAGTGTACTCCCTTTTAAAAATTGGATGGTCTTCCAGGAAAGACATGGACTAGTACACAAATTGAAGATTGTTAATAAGGCCGATGGCAAAGAACACTACATTAAACAAGGAGATAATCGATCAGTATACTTCGGTGAGAACAATGATTTTGATACCGATACACTTAGAATAAGTAAGGCTAGCTATCACCGGCCTTTGCTTATCCAGGACTACGATATGAACGAAAAGAAAACACGAACATTAAAGTCCGTAGGTGGTATATCTCCGGCCTATTTTGCAAAGGTTGAAACTGTTTACGCAAAAGCAAAGGATGGCACTCAGATACCTATAACACTTATTTATCATAAGAATCGTATCAAAAATCAAATCAAAGAAGGAAAAAACCCCCCACTATATATTACTGGTTACGGCTCTTATGGCTCAAGCTATTCTGCTAGCTATAATCCCAACATCGCGCCACTTTTACAAAAAGGATTCATTTATGCAATTGCGCATGTGCGAGGAGGTGGAGACTTAGGAGAAAAATGGTATTCAGAAGGCAAAATGCTAAAAAAGAAAAACACCTTCACGGACTTTATTTCTTGCACGGAGTACTTGATTTCTCAAGGATATGGAGAATCAGGTAAAGTGATTGCTGAAGGAGGTAGCGCCGGAGGTTTACTGATGGGGGCAATTGCTAATATGAGACCTGACTTATATAAGCTTTTGATCCTGAATGTACCATTTGTAGATGTTGTAAACACCATGCTGGATGACAAGCTACCTCTCACAAGTTTGGAGTACGACGAGTGGGGTAATCCTAATGAGAAAAAGTACTTTAAGTACATTAAGTCCTATTCTCCATACGAAAATATTGAATCGAAGGATTATCCAAACATGTTATTTCTAACAGCAATAAATGATTCGAGAGTTGGCTATTGGGAACCCGCTAAAATGGTGGCTAAACTGCGCGAGATGAAAACAGACGATAATGAAGTTCTTTTGAGAACTGACTTTTCCTCCGGACATGGCGGTGCCTCAGGAAGATATGCATCACTTGCAGAAACGGCCTTTAAGTACTCGTTAATCTTAGAGATGACGCAAGAAGACTAAAAATCAAATTACTCTTATATTCTCCAAAACATAAAAAAGACAGCCGATTGGCTGTCTTTTAATTTTAAGGGTGGAAGACCGGTCTCGAACCGGCGACCTCCGGAACCACAATCCGGCGCTCTA
>CAZWLS010000357.1:0-3854 GCA_964634415.1 uncultured Roseivirgaceae bacterium
TACCAGTAATTTCTCGCATTTCAGCCGTGCTTACTGTAGGTGTAAACCAAAACCTTGTTGGCATTCCCGGTACTGCGTTCATCTGCATTCTAAAGTGTGGGTTATAAACACTGTGGATTACATCCCTACCTCTGATCTTCAGGTGAACTGGTTTTCCTTTAGGAAGTACTAACTGAAGAGGCATAAAATCGTCATGACCATTTTGGTCATTGAAGTCGATCCCCATTGAATTAATATCATCAATTTTTCTGAAGTCGTATCCACCTAGTTCTCCGTCTTTACCAGGATATCTAAAAGCCCAAGCATATTGATACCCCATTACTTCAATAACCTCAGCATCTTCAGGAGCTGGGCCAGTAACCACATTCCATTGCTTTAATCCTGAGATAATTAACCAAGCCAGTACAATCGCAGGAACAATAGTCCATATCATCTCCAACTTATTGTTGTGAGGGTAATAATGTGCCTTATTACTTTCCTTATATCTATACTTCCATCCAAATCCGAATAGAAAGATCTGAGTAACAATAAATACGAAAACAGTAATTGCCATTGTAATCCAGAAAAGGTTTTCTGTAATTACTGCATGTTCTGAAGCAATTGGAAGGTTATAGTTATCATATTCCTTCATAGAGAAATAGAAGAATCCTGCTATTCCTGCTACTAAGAATAAGATGAAGAGAATACCTTGAAAGCTGTTACCAGCAGGTACATAACTCTGCTTTTTATCCTTCTTTACAACATCAACTAACGTGGTGACGCGGTAAGCTGTAAATATTACAGCAATGATTAAAATGACCGCTATTACAATAATTAAATTGAGCATAATCTATCCCTACTTATTAAATATGATGATGCAAACTTTCTTTCAACATTGGGTGATTCTTCGCAAATAAAGGAGCTTTAGCAAGTGCATTGAATGTCACATACAAGAAAGCACTAGCATAAACTAGAATCAAACCTATTTCCAAGAACCCAAAACCTCCGTTATGTCCAACAGTACCTGGAGAAACCATTAGATAGAAATCTAACCAGTGACCAAATACGATAGCCGGACAAACAACTTTTAGAATTCTTGCGTGTCTCTTCGCATCTCTTGTCATTAAAACTAGGAATGGGAAGAAGAAGTTTAGAATTAAATTGATATAAAATACTGGAGCATAGTGATCATCTTTCCATCGCTCCAAGAAATACACTGTTTCTTCAGGAATGTGCGCATAGTAAATCAATAAAAATTGCGAGAACCATACGTAAGTCCAGAAAATAGTAAATGCAAAAACGAACTTTCCTAAGTCATGAATATGATTTTCATTAACAACAGAAAGTAGCCCTTTATCTTTTAGCATTACAACAATGAAGAGAGATAATGCCAGACCAGCAACCCACCAACTTGCGAATGCATACCAACCAAACATGGTACTGAACCAGTGAACGTCTATTGACATAATCCAATCCCAAGCTGACATTGAAGATGATACTGCAAAGAACACAAGGAAAATAGCAGACGTAGATCTTAATTTATACCAACTTGTAGTTCCGCCTTCAATATCTTCTGAGAAAGCTAAAGATCTTAATTTCCTGAAAAGCAAATACCAAACTGCAAAGAATATCACCAGTCTTGCAACCCAGAATAATGGAAATTCCCCACCTCCTAATGGCCAAAAGAAATAAGGAGATTTTCCTTTTACAATTTCATCACCACCAACCTCTGCATATAAATCAGCATGAGTCCAGTGGAACAGGTCATATTTACCAACAAGAAATACTACTAGCATTAATACGAATGCAATTGGTAACCAACTACCAAAGGCAAACGGAATTCTTTTAATCCCTGCAGACCAACCTGCTTGAGCAGCATATTGTATAGCGAAGAAGAAAACTCCTATTATGGCTAATCCTGCAAAGAATACGTTGTTTATCCAGAGATTCGACAAAAGTCTTTTAACCGATGAACTGCTTCCATGATGTCCGCCTTCACCGTGCCCCTCTTCAGCATGGCTGTCTTCTGATCCGTGTGCATCAGCGCTGTACGGCTCTTCGCCATGATCAGAAACAACTTCAGCATGATCTTCATCGCCATGACCACTACCATGACCATCACCTGAACCTAATGTAAAATAGCCTAGCACTGAAAGCACCACACCAACCACCAATGTGATTAGTAAGCGCTTCTTGGCAGTAGCAGTAAATTCATATCTTTCTTCTGTTACCATGAGTAGACTTTAGTTCTTCTTTTGCAATTCTTTAACATATCGGGCAATTCTCCATCTGTCTTCAGGGCTAACCTGAGATCCGTGAGCTCCCATTAAACCTTTACCATATGTGATCACATGGAAAATATGACCTTCAGTAATTTCTGTGTATGATGCTCCGTTCAGGTTTGCAACACCAGCATACGCTTCGGCAACCAAACCATCACCATTCCCTTTTTCACCGTGACAATGCTTACAATAGCTATCATATGCCACCTTACCTTGCTTTACCACATTTGCATCATCAGCTGGGTACGGGCTAACTAACGTAGCCGCAGCTTCTTCTAAATCATCTTTTCCTAATCGAACAGGTAACAGTTGGCCCCTTCTAACAGTATTGGCAACTGGTTCACGCATGTTCATTTTAAACTGATTGTACGGGTTGGAATTATAAAACTCACCATGTCCATCTTCATCATTCGAATCAAGCCATGTTCCCGCATCTTCATCTTGAATTTGAGTCAGAGGCTCATAAGGAGTTGAATGATACATTTGAGGAGCATACTCCAAGCCAGTATCATCCACACCAGCCGCACATGAAGCTACTAAAGCTCCAATTGTGATAATTCCTAAATATCTAAATGCCTTTAGTCTCATTATCATTCAAATGTTTTATTGTTAACCTCAGTAGCACCACTGCCCTGCAATACTTTCTTAATATCAGCCTCAGACTTGTCATTTCCATCTAAATCAATAGCCATAACATGCTTATCATCTGTAATTCTGATATCATAAATTCTTGGCTTACCCCAAGGCTTAAGATTAGAAATCACAAAGAAGGTACCTACCATACCAAATGATGCTAAGAGAACTGTCATTTCGAAAGTCACTGGAATGAATGATGGAATAGGAATGTAATCTTTACCACCAATTATCATTGGCCAATCTACGCCCATCATACCAACCATCATGGTCAAAGCCAGTGTAGTACCTGTGATACCGAACATAAATGCTGCTACAGATAACCAGCTTCTCTTATACCCCAGAACATCTTCGATTCCGTGAACAGGAAACGGTGAATAAACCTCTTCGATTTTTACACCTGACTCCCGAACAGTCTTGATTGCATCCATCAAAACATCTTCATCGTCATAGACGCCCAGTACGTAATTCGTTCCTTGAGACATAATCTATCTTTTTATTTAGCCGACTGAGTCGGTTTTTCTCCAGTTGCTTTAATAATACTCTTAACCTCAGCCATGTTGATTACAGGGAAGAACTTAGCGAATAAGAAGAACGCTGTAAAGAACAATCCGAAGGTGAAAACATATACTCCAATATCATACATGGTTGGGTAGAACATCGCCCAACTCGATGGAAGAAAATCCCTATGAAGTGAAGTAACAATAATTACAAATCTCTCGAACCACATTCCAATGTTCACAATAATTGAGATCACGAAAGTTGCCGCAAGATTTGTTCTAATTTTCTTGAACCAGAAGAGCTGTGGAGAAATCACATTACAAGTCATCATTGACCAGTATGCCCACCAGTAAGGTCCAGTCATTCTGTTAATGAATGCATATTGTTCATACTCTACCCCTGAGTACCATGCAATAAAGAACTCTGTGGTATAAGCAACCCCTCCTATTGAAACTGTAA
>CAZWLS010000358.1:0-3833 GCA_964634415.1 uncultured Roseivirgaceae bacterium
CCTTATTTTCCCTTTCTTTCCGAAAATTAGAGCGATTGTACCATGTTCTTACACTCTTCGATGAAGATAAAATAGTGGAAAATTTTCGCAGTATGGATCAGCATTTTCCCATGAAAAGAATGAATCCATCATTTAATCCTTATTACTATGGAATTGGTAATCAGATAGAGTTGCCTGATACGTTTACATATCAGAGCAAAGAATTTTCATCAGATTCATTTTTAATAGGATCCAAAACGACAGGCCTCTTAGTTATAAAGAATGATGAAATCGTCTACGAAAAGTATTTCCTTGGCAATACTCCTTCTACAAAGAATATTTCATGGTCTATGGCTAAATCCTTTGTTGCAACGCTAGTTGGAATAGCTCACGGTGATGGTCATATCGAGAACATAAATGATATGGCTGATAAGTACGTACCCGAACTTGTTGGGACCGCATATGAAGGAGTTACTATTAAAAATATTCTACAGATGTCTAGCGGAGTTCGTTTCAATGAAGATTACGAAGATTTCTTCAGCGACATCAATCGTTGGGGAAGAGCTTTTGCGCTTGGTTCATCTCAGGACGAATTTGCTACTTCTCTTGTGAGAGAAAGACCACAAGGAATATTCAATCAATATGTAAGTATCGACACACATGTCTTGTCTATGATCGTAAGCAGAGCAACAGGTAAGTCTCTCACTGATTATATGAATGAAAAACTATGGAAACCTTTAGGCATGGAGTATGATGGCTACTGGACCACCGATGATTCCGGGACTGAAGTTGCGTTATGTGGCTTAAATGCTACTTTGAGGGATTTTGGAAAGCTAGGATCACTTTATCTCAATAACGGCAGATGGAGAGGACGACAAATTGTATCAGAAGAATGGATACGTATGTCAGTAACGGCTACTGAAAAACATCTAATGCCTGGAAAGAACAATCCCCGATCTGCTCATGAACTTGGCTATGGATACCAGTGGTGGATACCTGAAGGTTCTGAAGGCGAATATCTTGCTCAAGGTGTATACAATCAAAACATCTATGTGAACCCTACCAAGCGATTGGTAGTTGTGAAATTATCTGCAAATGATAAGTTTAATGATGAACAGCACATTCCAAGTCGGTGGCAAACAGCTTTGGAGTTTTACAGGTCAATTGCAGCAGAATAATCCGTGATAAATTAGACCTATGTCTCTAGCTAACAAATAGCTAACTTTGCGCTCCAATGAGCAAGAAGGAATACGAGCTGATCGAGCTACCGAATGGCATTCGGATCATCCACAAAGAAGTTAATCACACCAAGATTGCCCATGTCGGCATCATGCTAGACATGGGCAGTCGTGATGAATCCTTGGAAGAGCAAGGCCTCGCCCATTTTCTTGAACACATGGCGTTTAAGGGGACGACGAAACGTAGTTCATACCACATAATTAATCGTCTGGAATCGCTGGGGGGAGAACTCAATGCCTATACTACCAAAGAGAAAATTTGCTTCTACGCTTCGTTGCTAGATATCCATATTGATAAGGCTGTTGAGCTATTATGTGACATTACTTTCAACTCTATTTTCCCGGAAAGGCAGATTGAAAAAGAAAGAACGGTGATTTTGGAGGAGATGAGTATGTATCGCGATACTCCTGAAGATTCCATTCAAGATGAGTTTGACGAATTACTTTTTCCAAATCATCCGTTGGGAAGAAATATACTAGGCACTGAAAAGACGGTTAAGACATTTCAAAAAGCGAATTTTCGATCGTTCCTGGATCGGAATCTTAATACCGAAAAAATAATACTGTCGAGTGTAGGAAACTATCCTGCAAAAAAGATACAAAGACTTGCCACAAAGTATCTTAAGGACATTCCTCATAAAAATCACACTCCTGAACGCAATTGGTTTTCGGGCTATACACCCTCTAGAAAGGAACTAAGGAAGCCAATCACTCAAGCACATTTTGCGATGGGGATGCCTTCCCTCAGTATCAAAGATCCAAACCGGATTCCGTTTTTCTTCTTAGTAAATCTTCTAGGTGGTCCTAGTATGAGTTCACGGTTAAATCTGAGTTTGCGAGAAAAGCATGGACTGGTTTATGGCGTGGATGCCAGCTATACACCATACCTTGAAATAGGTCAGTTCGCGGTATACTTTGCTACGGATCCTAAGAATCTAAAAAAGAGTCAGCGAATCATATTAAAGGAAATTGAAACATTAAAAAATAAGCCTTTGGGCAATATGCAGCTGCATAAAGCCAAAAATCAAATAAAGGGACAGATGGCTTTGTCCGAAGAAAACAAGAATGCCATTATGCTTATGATGGCAAAAAGCCAACTTGACCTCAATAAGGTTCCCGATATCAATAGCGTCTTTGATAAGATAGATGGAATTACCGCAGGACATATTCAAGAAATGGCGACTCAATATCTGCCAACAGATGAGATGAGTGCTTTAACATATCTGCCGGAATAATCCTTATCTTTACGTACATGGAATTTTTACCTGAAGATCTTCAGAAATATGTGGAAGATCACTCCGAACCTGAATCTGATCTGCTTCAGCAAATCAATCGGGAAACTCACCTCCATGTTTTAAAACCACGGATGCTTTCAGGTCACCTCCAAGGACGTGTTCTGTCTATGCTTTCGCACATGATCAAACCAAAAAATGTGCTTGAAATAGGCACCTATACTGGGTATGCTGCATTATGCATGGCGGAAGGAATGCAAGACGATGGTAAGCTCATTACGATTGACAACAATGAAGAGCTATCTGTTAGGACCAAAGGATATTTTCAGCAGTCTAAGTATGCCGATCAAATAGAAATGGTTGTAGGAAATGCCTTAGAAGTAATTCCAACTTTAAACCAGCAGTGGGATCTGGTATTCATTGATGCAGATAAAGAAAACTACGCCAACTATTTTGATCAAATTATTGATCAAGTGCGGGTAGGAGGATTCATTATTGCGGATAATGTTCTATGGAGTGGTAAAGTATTTGATACAAGTAAAAATGATAAGGCCACTGAATCAATCAGAGACTTTAATCAAAAGATGCATACCGACCCACGGGTTGAAAACGTTTTATTTCCCATACGTGATGGGCTTATGATAGTAAGAAAGATATGATGAAAGGTTCAAGCTTCAAGTACCAAGTATTAAGTTGGATTTTCTTCCTGGGAATATCCTTAACGGTATTTTCTCAAACAGTGCCACGAGAGATGATGATTGGCGATGTTAAACTCACCATCAATGAATCCGCTCGCAGACAAATCCAAAAAGATGTAGATCGACTCACTCAAAGTCAAACATACTACGGCATCCTTGTAGATCGGATGAATCTTTACTTTCCATACATCGAGCGTGAGCATAAGAAAGCTGGGATTCCAGATGAAATCAAGTTTCTGGCAATCCAAGAAAGTGCGTTGATATCAGATGCTGTGTCTTCAGCAAATGCGGTTGGCTTTTGGCAGTTTAAAGATTTTACAGGTCGTGAAGTTGGGCTGGTAGTTGATCGCAAAGTTGATGAACGCCTTAATATTGTTTCTGCTTCTAGAGGATCGGCTAAATATTTTAAGACCAATAATTTCTTTTTTGATAATTGGGCATACGCTGTGATCGCCTACCAAGCAGGAGCTGGTGGGGCCAAAAAACACACCAATAGCGCCAACTATGGTAAAAAGAAGTTGACCATTACTACAAACACTTATTGGTAACATATTGCGCTAAGACTAGATTTGTATTTGATGTTGTTTTCTCTTTTAGATGCACGATGTAATAGATAAACAGAATCAAAATTTCTTGAAGTGAAAACGATGGAATTTACATACAAAAAATTCATGTACATAATGAAT
>CAZWLS010000359.1:0-3787 GCA_964634415.1 uncultured Roseivirgaceae bacterium
CTCGTGAAAACTTGCATCTTCAGCCTCGGCTTCTACTCTTATAGCGTCGTTTTCCTCTTTATAGAAGAAGCTGCCCCAATGGTTGTTGTCTTTAGAAAAAATCACTGTCCATGGTCCATCTTGTGCAGGAGCAACAAAAAATCCATACTTTCCTGCAGGAAGATCTTTTCCTCCTATTTTGACATCATGAGAAAAAGTAAAAGTTGTATTCTGATCTGCACCCGCGCGCCACGGAGATGGGTTTTCCGCTGAACTTAATCCAAAACCAAGATTGTTGAATCCGTATGGTACAACTGCTCCATAAATTGTTCTGCCACGTGCTCCTGGGCTACTGTACTCGATTGATACAGTACCTACTCCGCCGATATGTTGTCTAACGTAAGAACGTTGACTACCTCCGCCTGGCGGTACACTTAATTGCGCAAGTCCCACAAGACTAATCAATGTGAGTACAAGCGTTCCAAATAGTTTTTTGTTGTTGTTCATATAGTATTGTAGTGTTGGTTTCCGGTAAAAACCAAAACGCTTTGCCTATTGAGGGCCTTTTTATTTTCTACTAAGGGGCTATTTTGTAGATGAATGGTTATCATTGAGTACCTAATTGTACCATCATGAGGAACATAAAAGACAAGCTTGTCGGGTTGGATCCAAACTTTAACTACAGGGGGATTGACCAAACTAGGATTGAAACATTTAGCGATGGAGTTTTTGCAGTCGCATTTACATTAGTTGTACTTTCATCCGCCGTACCAGAGACATTTGATCAACTTAGAAAGTCGATTCAAGATATCCTGCCATCCTTTATATGTATTGTTCTTATCGTGGTAATATGGTATCAGCATTATGTTTTTTTCTTACGCTATGGACTTCAAAATACGAAGACTGTTACAATAAATACCTTTCTACTTTTCCTTGTTCTCATCTATATCTATCCACTGAAGTTTTTGGCTCGTTTCCTAGTTGAACTTTATTCTGGGCTAATATTCGGTATGCCAGATAATTTCATGGACGATTTCGGAGGAAATATGAATAGCGACAACATGACGCTATTAATGACTGCATATGGAGCCGGTGCAACACTTATTTTTATGGCAATGACCTGGCTTTATAGACATGCATATGCAAAAAGAGAAGAACTGGGTTTGAATGAATATGAGAGCTTCGCTACAAAAGTGAGTTTATGGCAAAACCTACTGATGAGCTCAATTCCTTTCTTTTCGACTTTAATAGCATTTTTCCACCCTTTCGGACACGGAGCGTTCAACTTTGGTTTTGCTGGTTTTATTTATATGCTCTATCCACCTGTGATGATTGTCTTTGGCATGAAAATGAGAAGAAGGTCAAAGAAACTTTTTGGGTAGAGAACTTACCAAGTTTAGGGTATTGAGTTTAATTATTGAATTAAAGAACTTTAACTTTCACTTACTCACTATCCTGCTATGAAAAAATACGCTGACATTCATTGTCATCCGCACTCTCGAGCGTTCCATTGGATGCGACATACCAAGTATGAAAAAAAGGCATCTAAGTACAACCCATGGAATGTTGTGCTAAGCAATTTCAAAAAGCAAGAAAAGGGTAAACGTGCGTTCAGCTATTCGCAATGCGATCCAGTGAAGCTATGGAACGGAGAGACCAAATTAGTCTTTGCATCATTATACCCATTTGAAAAAGGATTTTATCGGGGCGGTGAGATTGATCAAAATAAGCTAATCAGAATTTTAGATGTTCTCGCAACTTCAGGTTTAGGTTTTCTAAATCCAATTGCATGGTTTCAGGCATTATTTGCTTTCGCAACAGGGGGTACTACGATACTTAAAATTGCCAGAGCCTTTTTGCAATCGTTACTGATGCGAATGCCTATCCGCAGAATAAAGTTTTTCATATCTCGAAAGTATGATTACTATGATGAGCTAATTAAGGAGCGCGATTTTATTCTAAGTAAAAGCTCAGAGCTTAAAAAAAATGAAATATTTATCCCCGGTATTAAGCGACTTTTCAAGAGTAAAAGGAAAATGCGCAAGAAATATCCCGAATCATTGGATGCCACCGGAACCTATGTTGTTTGTGCAGATTATGCTGATGTAAAAACAACATTGGATAAAAACGAAATAGCTATGGTGTTGACAATTGAGGGCATGCATGCTTTAGGAACCGATACCAACTTAGATAAGGTTGAGGATCGAATCATGGAAATAAAGCAATGGTCAAAGCCAGTTTTCTTTGTAACCTTCGCCCATCATTTCAACAATTTTTTGGGTGGGCATGCCCACAGTTTTCCCAATGCGCTTAGGATCCTCTCGGATCAATCTGACGGTCTAAATGGTGATATAACACCAGCGGGAGAAAGGGCTGTTAAGAGGCTTTTAGGCTTGAATGATTTATTGCAAAAAGACCCGTCTCTAGGAAGGCGTATTCTAATCGATTTGAAACACACATCGGCCCTGACAAGAAAATGGTACTACGATCAAGTGGTTGAAAAAGCCCATTCAAATGGGGATACGATACCTGTGATCTTAAGCCACGTAGGATTCAGTGGTTGGAAGACATTACAAGAGACGATCGATTATGCGCCAAAAGAGAATGATAATGATCTAAAAGATGGATTTTATCCTTGGAATATTAATGCTTGCGGTGAAGATGTCGAATGGGCAGCTAAAACTGGAGGATTGATAGGTGTTTGCTTTGATCAGCGAATTCTAGGCGATAAGAAAGACAAAGTCAATAGCATCGATTTGATATGGAAGAATTTGAAAGCGATGGTCGATACAATTCTGGACAGTAACCGCCTTGATGCAGGAACTAAAGCTAAGTGTTGGAACTACTTTACGCTGGGCACAGATTTCGAAGGATACATCGATCCTACCCAGGACTATGGAAATGCGCTTCTCTTTGATGACTTTGAAAACGATTTAATTGAAAAATTGGATGGGCTTAGAGTGCTTGACGGGAATCGGTATCATCTTACAAGTAAGAAGGAAGTAGAAGACGTTGCAAGAAGCATATGCTTTGAAAATGCGAATCGTTTCCTAGCCCAACATTTTTAGCTTTCGACATATTGGTTGATTTGATCGGCGAAAAAACCACAGTTTCGAAAGATTACCACATTTAGGGTATTGATATTCAGCTAGATAACTGACGAACTTTATAGAACATTTAAAAAACCACAGTTATGAAAAAGTTATCCCGACTAGCATTTATTGCCCTGGCACTCTTATTAGCATTCTTCGGATTTAAGAAAGTAAAAGTCAATAAGCCTTAAAATTTATATTATCAATTGATAATATTTTAGTAAACGGAATCACCTATATTTAAAATATCCAATAAGATTCTTCTTATTCTCCTACAAATACCCCTGCTTGGGTATTGTTTTTAGTCAACGGGATGGTGAACTTTAGTATGTAATCACCAAATCATACTATAAAGATGCCATCACTAAAAAAAATCTTATCTATTGATGGAGGAGGAATAAGAGGAATAATCCCTGGACAGATTCTTGTAGAAATAGAACGAGCGTTTGGAGTAAAAGTCGCTGATGACTTTGACTTAGTTGCTGGTACAAGCACCGGAGGTATTCTAGCATGTGCTTTTCTTCTAGAGAATCCAGATACGCCCAATGCACCCAAATTTACTTCTGAAGAAGTGGTTGGCCTTTATTTCAAAAAAGGCGAAGATATTTTCGATGTGCCTTTTTTTCATAAGGTGCGAACCGCCGGAGGCATACTTGATGAGAAATATCCTGCCGATGGTATCGAGAAAGCTCTCAAAGAATATTTTGGAGATGTAT
>CAZWLS010000360.1:0-3781 GCA_964634415.1 uncultured Roseivirgaceae bacterium
TTACTTTGCTTAGATAGCCAGATAAAAAAATGTTTTAAAGAGGGCGAAAAGATAGTGAAAAAAGCAAAGATGTTTGTGCCGACCTCAAACTACTTCTCTGCTTTAAGCATTAGCGGTGATTTGAGATTGTTAAATCAAAAAATCAGCGAGTTGCTACAAGACACAGCACATGCTGATTTACTAAAACAATTTCAAGATTTAGCCAGAAGTAGGGATAGCAAAGGGATGAACAATCTGGCTATTGCAAACAGAGCTCTCGTTGAGGAAAAGTTTGGAGTAGATCTTACAGCAGATGTATCACAATATCCAGCAGCATATAAAGATGTTGGTGGATCATCATTTCTTGATGGTGAATACACAATATTCGGAAAGGTAATTGAAGGGTTAGATGTGATCGATAAGATCGCTGCTATTGATACCCGTAGAAATCCATCAACTGGCGAAATGTCCACTCCAATTGAGCCTGTATTTGTTACAATGGAAGTGATTGAAATGAGTAGAAAAAAGATCACAGAAACATACGGATACGAATATCCGTCGGATAAATAATGACAAAAATTTTAATCACGGGTGCTAATGGATTACTCGGTCAAAAGCTGATCCAGTATTATTCAAAGCAAAGTGATATTGAGGTTTTAGCAACTGCAAAAGGAGCCAACAGGAATCTTCCTGGAAAGTATGACTATGTTTCGATGGATATAACCGCTCAATCTGAGGTTGAGCGTGTGTTCGATATTCATAAACCAAACGTAGTTGTTAATACCGCAGCTATGACACAGGTAGATCAATGTGAACTTGACCCTGATAGCTGTTGGAAAATTAATGTAGAAGCTGTTTCCAATCTTATAGCCGCAAGCGAAAAAAACGATTCGTTTCTAATTCATCTTTCTACAGATTTTGTCTTTGATGGCTTGAATGGACCATACAAAGAGGAGGATCCCACAAATCCATTAAGTAAATACGCTGAAAGCAAACTTGCCTCTGAGCGGTTAATGATTGAAAGTGGTATTAAGCATGCCATTATTCGAACAATGCTTGTTTATGGCATTGTTCAAGATATGAGCAGATCTAACATTATACTTTGGGTTAAAAAAAGTTTGGAGGATAAAGAGCATATTAAAGTAGTAAACGATCAATGGCGAATGCCCACATTAGCTGAAGATTTGGCAAAAGGGTGTGCACTAGTTGCACAAAAAAAAGCAGAAGGGGTTTTTCATATTTCTGGAAAAGACATGCTTACACCCTATGAGATGGCCATTGCTACTGCCAATTTTTTTGATCTAGATTCAGAATTAATTGAAGAAGTAGACGGCTCTATTTTTACCCAACCAGCTAAGAGGCCAGCTAAGACAGGATTTATTTTGGACAAGGCTAAAAGGGAATTGGGGTATGAACCTGTTAGCTTTACAGAAGGATTAGCTATAATGAAATCACAGATGTCTTATGTATGATGTTGTAATACTTACAGACGAACGTTACGTCAACCCTACCAAAAAAAGTGAATACATTGAGAATGTAATAACAGAAGATCGTTTGGTTATGGAAGCCTTGGATAAACTGGGTTTCAGTACGAAAAAGGTCGCTTGGTCTGATGAGTCATTCGATTGGTCAAGTACAAAAATTGCGCTTTTTCGAACCACCTGGGACTATGCCGAAAAGTTTACGGCATTTAGTGATTGGCTAATGGAAGTTTCCATGATGACAAAGCTTGTCAATGACTATGAAACAATCGTCTGGAATTTGGACAAGCATTATCTTGAAGACCTAAAAAATGAAGGTGTAAGAATAGTTGAGACTTATTTCGTAGAGCCTGGAGACAATCGATCTCTCGCGCAAATCCATGAAGAATTAGGTTGGAATCATACGGTTCTTAAGCCTGCGATTTCAGCAGCAGCCAAGGATACATTTAAGTTGACCCAAGACAATTTAAATCAGCATGAAGCTAGATTCTCGGAACTCATCAAAGATGAGACGATGATGATCCAACCCTTCCAGAATGACGTTGTAAATCGTGGTGAAATTTCACTGATGATAATTGGCGGAGAGTACACCCATGCAGTTTTAAAGGTTGCAAAGCAAGGTGATTTTAGAGTGCAAGATGATTTTGGCGGCACTGTAGAAGATTATGACCCAACGCAAGAAGAAATCGATCTTGCCATTCAGGCAGTTAAAGCTTGTGAATACATGCCTCTATATGCCAGAGTAGATATCGTAAATGACAACAATGGAAATCCTGCTATTTCAGAACTCGAGCTTGTAGAGCCAGAAATGTGGTTTAGAAAAAATCACACATCCGCGGAAGCTCTCGCTAGCCAAGTTGGAAAACTTCTTAAATAACTTTCAAAACTATTCGAAGATTTGTACCTGGGGGTAAAACGTGGCCCAAGCAAACCAAAACCCAATAAAAGACTCATAAGTCTCT
The DNA here is from genome assembly GCA_964634415.1 of uncultured Roseivirgaceae bacterium. GTDB lineage: Bacteria > Bacteroidota > Bacteroidia > Cytophagales > Cyclobacteriaceae > Ekhidna. The sequence continues at coordinate 2,423 of CAZWLS010000360.1, forward strand.
AATTGCATTCCAACATTTGGTCCTTCTATAATGGCCCCAAATCCATCATACTGATTTCCAAAATCATCAGCAAATAATGCGTCATCCAGATCAGAAATACTGTAAGTAGGTTGCTGTCCATCTATTTCAGTCGGCTTAAAGGCCAACATCCAATTTTCATTTTGACTACCTATTACGATTAATCTCTCACCATCAATCTCGGTATCGATTACTGTATTCTCAGCAAATGAATCAAACTGAAATGCAATTACTGACTCATTTTGCCCAACTACGCCAAGAACTCTTTCTTTGGCATGTAATCTTCCATCTGGATTGCTTATTGGAAAAATCAGACTTTCTGTATTCATATAATCTCCGTATGGATAAAATCCATAGGAGCGGTTATGGCCTGTACGACTAGAAGTAATCTTTGTTTCTGGATACCAACGCTTCCATGTTGCCCAGGTAGTCTCTACCAAATGATGCGTCGATGGTCGATTATCAATTTGATCTCCATTCACTCCAATTGTCAACATCTGACTGTAATTGCTGTCGGTACTTCGATCATAAGGGATAAGATTTGATTGGTAAAGCAATCCAGAAACACCAAATGTGGTGAGTTCGCCATTTACGTGCCTATCCCATCCAATTGCAGTCCCAGTAAGCGGACAATAGGTAATTGCAACAAAGTCATCACCTATTTGATCATTGATGATTTCATGCCAATCTAAAATAGGATGCGCATAGGCCCGAATGTCATCACCTCTTTTAATGCCAATTACCAAGTCGTCATCATTGAGATAATCCAGATTACTTCCACCTACAAATACCATTTCTGGATCAACTAACGCCGGAATGCCGTCTTTGCCAGGACCTCCATCTAGCACCTCATTCTGAGGTATAGACCACGGTCCACCGACATTTGCCCCGGCATCATCATCCTTACATGAAGTGGTAAGCAGTATAATAAATAGCAGATAGTTTAATATATTTTTCATCTTCTTATGGCTGAAATTGAAAATCATCTTTTCTTCTAATTCTAATTTGAATTCCAGTGTTTATTCTAAAAGTAGGAGCTAATTGAGCCTCGTTAACTTTTGCATAGAGAGGCAATTCTACATTTGCTTGATAGGCTATATTTTGCCCCAACTGCCATGAAAGTCCTGGATTGATAAATATAAATGTGCCGCCAGAGCCTGGTGTACCATTAAAATCGAACTGATCCCTCCCAACATTTCGGAATCGAAACCTCAAGGAAGGGTCCATCAAAAATTTGCTGATCACAATTCGATCGGAAGCCCCAACAATAAGTTGAAATTCATCACCAAACTCATACGTTGATGATCCAAGATAGGAATTGTTTTTGCCAGTCATTCGGAA
>CAZWLS010000361.1:0-3765 GCA_964634415.1 uncultured Roseivirgaceae bacterium
ATCAGAGGAGACTCAATCCAGCAAAGCACTAAGAGTGGAGAAGTGGTGAACTGGACACTAAAGTTCAACAGCTATGGCGGTTCTATTGGTGAAGATAATATTCCAATAATTCGTCTTTCTGAACTCTACCTAAATCGTGCTGAGGCATTGGCTGAGCTTGGTGGTGCCGCAAATGAGAATTCAGCTCTTGAAGACTTGAATGCTATTAGAAATAGGGCTGGTTTAGCAGATGCATCAAGTTCTGGGACAGCATTAGTCCAAGATATTCTAAATGAGAGAAGAATTGAATTGGCTTTTGAAGGTCACAGATTTTTTGATCTGAAAAGAAGAGGACTTGATATACCCAAAGGCAATACTGTAGATGACTGTGTGACATGTACGATCCCATATTCTGACTATCGAGTGGTAGCTGCGATCCAGCAAGCTGAACTTGATGTAAATCCGAATTTGGTAAACAACCCGGGATATGGTGATAACTAAACTTTAGAAACATGAAAAAATTATTAACAATATTTTCTATTGCCTTACTTGTATTCTCTTGCGAGGAGTTTACTGATGGCATATACAACGGACCTGATCAAGTGGCATTTGCGAGAACAAGTGCAATTGGACTATATCTCGAAGAAGCAGCTACTGGTGACAATGACTTAGACTCTATTGAAGTTCAGCTTATTGGACCTCAAAGAAGCTCTGCCATTGAGGTAAATTTCGAATTGGACGAAACCACCAATCAAGCTGTTGAAGGAGTACACTTTGATTTTGTAACAACTAATGGAACAGTGACAATACCTGCGAATTCAAGCAGTGGATATATTTATTTCAATGTTCTGTCAGATAATTTCAGCATCACTGATAACATCAGTTTAGTCATTAATTTGATGGCCGATGACATTGAGGTTGCTGGAAATTTTGCTCAAACCACAAAAAGTCTGGCAATTACGTGCGAATCTAATTTGAGTGGCACTTATACTGTAGTCACTCAGGCAGCGGGTGCCGGAGCTGATATTTGTGGCGATGGAGCTGATTACGGTGCAAGACCTAGCATTGATGGGGGCACAGTTACATTAAATGAAACTTCAGCTATCGGCGTTTACACCATCGATACAGATGCAGGGTTTGGCGCATTCGTTGAGTACTACGGCGGCTGCGGTTACTCGGCAGCTTTGACTGCAAGCGAGGATCTTGATCTTACAGATGTCTGTGGTGATTTGACTGGAACAATGCGAAGTGCATATAATAATCTCGATGTTATTGCTGCTCCAATCAGCATAACAGGATCATACGATGGAGACGGAATCATCACTATTTCTTGGACCGATCATTTTGGTTCAGTGAATACTACAGTTTTGACTCCTCAGTAAATTGTTTTTTAACCATCAAATTAAATGGAGGACATTATATGTCCTCCATTTTTTGCTTAAAGAGTAAAGTATGCACAAGAAATTTTTACCCCTATCAATATTTTTTTTGGTCCTAATGCAAAAATCTCATTGTCAAAACCTTTCAGCAGAAGTCATTTGTTATGCATCGCATGAAATTGAGAATACGAGTGTTGGGATAAATAAATTAAGAGTACGTAAAGTACAGCAAAATGAGCCTCTAAGTACTTTTGAAGTAGAATATACAGGATTTACTGAAGAGGCGAAGACTGCATTTCAATATGCAGTAGATATCTGGGCTAGCATTATAAAAAGTAATGTTATCATTAGAATTGATGCTAATTGGGAACTTCTCGGTCCGGGTGTTCTTGGATCGGCTGGATCAAATGGATCAGCTAGAAATTTTGACGGAGCACCATTACCCAACATCGATTATCCAATCGCTCTTGCAGAAAAACTTTCTAGGAAAGATATTAATTCTAAATTCTCATCCGATATTAATGCAAATTTTAGCAGCGGCATTGACTGGTATTATGGACTTGATGGAAACCCTCCTCCAGGTAAATATGATCTTGTTTCTGTTGTTCTTCATGAAATAGGTCATGGATTAGGAATAGCTGGGAGTTTCGGAGCTAATGTTGCTAATCAAATTGCAGACCACAGTCTTTTTACCGGATTTCCAAGGATCTATGACACCTATCTTTTTGCAGGATCCAATCAAATCATTGATAGAGAAATCTACGATAATCAGTCTGCTATTTACCAAGTAACCACATCAGGAGTTATTACATTTAATAGTGATATTGCAAGGTCAAGGAATGAGGCATTCTACCCTCCCATCTTTTCTCCTAATCCCTACAATCCCGGTTCAAGCATCTCACACCTTGATGAGCTTTCTTATCCAGCAGGAGACCCTAATTCTCTTATGACTCCACAAATTGGACAAGCAGAGGCAATCCATGATCCTGGCGATGTTCTTTACGGAATGATGATAGATATGGGGTGGGAATACGCCTTCTTTAACCATACGTCAATTGGGGATACAGAGGATGTATCCTCAGATATTAATTTCTTGACACATATAGATAGCGATATGGGTTATTCTAATGTTGTGCTTAATTATAGCATTGATGGAAGTCCATTTACCGCTATATCGATGAATCCTACCTCGAATGATAATGAGTTTAGTCAAAACATTTCTAATCCCGGCACCTCAGTCATTACGTACTATTTCAGCTTATCAGATGAATACAATAGGATAATTGAGGGGGCTATAAATGAATTTGCTATTGGACCCGATTTAATTGGACCAATCATTGTCCATGATCCCATCGATTCATTCAGAAAATTTGGAAATGACGAATTTCCATCTTTAGAAATTGAAGTTTCTGATAATATAGGAATTGCGTCTGCACAGGTAGAGTACAAGATGAATGATAGCAATACAGTACGTATTGAAATAGATTCGGAATCTACGATTTTGCCAATAGATCTATCTGAACTCAAATTTGGGGATGTCATTAGCTATAGAATTATTGCCGAGGATGCATCTGCTAATGCTAATGTTTCACAACTGCCAGCCGATGGAAGCTTTTATGAAATTTTAGTTATTGATGTAATCACAGAAAGCTATTCAGCCGATTTCGATCAAGATAATGGAAGGGCTTTTAATACAGATGGTTTTTTTATCATGGATAAACCTGAAGGATTCAGCAATAATGCATTTCATTCACAACATCCATATCCCAATGGAATGGATCAAGAAGACTACTACTTAAACTTCCTCGGCGACATAGTGCTTGGAGAAGCAATGATTGTCTTAACGTATGAAGATATTGCCTTATTAGAACCAGGCTTGTCCGGAAGCAATTTTGGTTCAGGTGCATTTTATGATTTCATCTCTCTGGAAGGATCATCGGATAATGGCAATACATGGAATTCTATTATTGGATATGATGCCACACTGCACGAATCTTGGTTAAATAAGTTTAATGAAGTCATTGAAAATGACAACTCTATAAGCGTTGGCGATGAGTCATTGTTTGAAAAACATAGCATTGTGCTAAATGATTTTTTCGAAGAGAATTCTATCATAAAGCTACGATTTCGTTTTTTCACCAATGCTCAAAATACAGGTTGGGGTTGGGCGCTTAAGAACTTTGACTTAACAACAGCTACTCCATTAACTGCCACTAGAAACTTGGATATTCAACTTTTTCCTAATCCTGCTTCTAGTTATATAAACTTAATAGAACCTCATCCATATGAGGTATATCAAATATTAACCACTACTGGGAAATTGATGAAAAAAGGGAGGTCAACTGACAGAATTTTTATAGGCGATCTTCCATCAGGAGTGTTTTTGTTAACTGTAAAAAACCCTGAT
>CAZWLS010000362.1:0-3765 GCA_964634415.1 uncultured Roseivirgaceae bacterium
CTACACATTTTCCATATTCTGGCTGCCCAGTCCCTTCCATGATACCAGGAATTTCTTTGAACTGTCTTCTTAGCTCTTCTACCATTTCCATGGCTGCTTTTCCTACAGACCTCATGGCAAGTGCAGAAAATACTACTGGAACCATACCTCCAATGAATAAAGCAGCAAGAACGTCAGCTTTAAAGATGTTAATTCCATCGATGCCGGTAAAGGTCACATACGCAGCGAATAAAGCGAGTGCTGTTAAAGCAGCTGATGCAATAGCGAAACCTTTTCCGATAGCAGCTGTTGTATTTCCCACTGAATCAAGAATATCCGTTTTCTCTCTTACATCTTCAGGTAATTCACTCATCTCCGCGATTCCCCCTGCATTATCCGCTATAGGTCCAAATGCATCGATAGCAAGTTGCATTGCAGTAGTTGCCATCATCGCAGATGCAGCAATACCAACACCATAAAAACCTGCCAATTCGTAAGCTCCCCAAATTGCACCAGCAAACAATAGAATTGGTGCAAAAGTTGAAATCATACCAGTAGAAAGCCCGGCAATGATGTTTGTTGCAGCTCCAGTTGCAGAATTCTGTACAATGTCCACAACAGGCTTCTTACCAAGTCCTGTATAATATTCCGTGAAGTAAGAAATAAGTCCTCCTACGGCCAGACCTACCAATACTGCGCCAAACACACTACCTGAAGTAACTGTAAGGTTACCTTCGCCGAAAAATGCCATTGTCATTTCTGCAGGAAGGATCAAATCAATTAAGAAGTAGCAAGCGATTGCAGTTAATATGATAGATCCCCAATTTCCTTTGTTAAGAGCTGCCTGAACTTGAGCTTCTTTAGCATCATTTCCAGATACTTTAATAAGCATAGTTCCCAGAATCGAGAATACGATACCGAGACCGGCAATTACTAATGGAAGTAATATGGGTCCGATACCATTAAATGAATCTGTAATTGATCCACCCATATCTCTAATTACATAATTACCTAGAACCATTGAAGCCAAAACAGTAGCAACGTATGATCCAAATAAGTCAGCTCCCATACCTGCTACGTCTCCAACATTATCTCCAACATTATCAGCAATCGTTGCAGGGTTTCTTGGATCATCTTCTGGAATACCAGCTTCCACCTTTCCTACAAGGTCAGCTCCAACATCAGCAGCCTTCGTATAAATACCACCTCCTACACGAGCAAAAAGTGCAATTGACTCTGCTCCAAGTGAAAAACCTGCAAGTGCCTCTAGCACTACAGTCATATCGTTAACTCCATTGGCAGTCCAAGTACCACCCATGAAAAATTGAAATAGTAGTATGAATAGTACACTTAGTCCGAATACAGCCAGGCCAGCAACGCCAAGCCCCATTACGGTTCCTCCAGTAAATGAAACTTTCAATGCTTGAGGTAAGCTTGTTCTTGCAGCTTGTGTCGTTCTTACGTTTGCTGCAGTTGCGATTCTCATACCGATGTTTCCAGCCCATGCTGAGAAGAATGCACCAATAACGAAAGCTACGATGATGAACCAGTGGGTGGTTTCTACCATCATTGAGATTACTCCTAATAGAATACCAGCAATTACAACGAATATGGCTAATATTCTGTATTCAGCACTAAGAAATGCCAACGCCCCTTCTCTGATGTAATTTGCAAGTGTCTGCATCTTTTCTTCACCAGCATCTTGCTTGTATACCCAGCGAGATTTGATGATCATCACAAGAAGCCCTAGTAGACCAAGGGCAGGCACTAAATAGATTAATTTATCCATGATTTTTTATATGGTTTTCAAAAACAGTGCGCAAAGATAGGTTAACTAGTTTTTATAGAAAACCATTTAAAAAGAACTTTGAAGTGGTTCTTGTAGAAGAAATTACTGCGCGCTTGAATTGATGTAATTCAAGAATTCATTTTTGAAGTTTTGATCTTCAAACTTTCCAGAGAAGAATGCCGTTCCCGTCTGACTGTTTGTATCGTTCACTCCTCTTGAGGAAACGCACATGTGTGACGCATCCATTACTACTGCTATGTCATCTGTATGCAGAATGGATCTCAGTTCATTACCTATCTGAACAGTTAGTCTTTCTTGTACTTGAGGCCTTTTGGCATAATACTGAACAATTCTATTGATTTTGGACAAGCCAATCACTTTCCCATTTGGAAAGTAAGCAACATGTGCTTTCCCATATATTGGGACAAAGTGATGTTCACAATGAGAATAAAAAGTGATGTCTTTCTCAACAAGCATTTGATCGTACTTGTACTTGTTCTCAAACAGCCTGACAGCAGGCTTATTAGCAGGGTTTAATCCTGAAAACACCTCCTGAACGTACATTTTTGCAACTCTTTTAGGTGTTCCAGATAAACTATCGTCAGATAGGTCTAAACCTAAAATCTGCATAATTTCCTTGAAATGCTTCGCGATGAGTTCAATTTTCAAATCATCATCTTGTTCGAATGCATCTGGACGCAAAGGTGTATCGTAAGAGGATCCTACATGGTGATCTGCGTACTCATCATGTGAATCATGCTGGATATTCGACGAAGTTTCTTTCTGTTTCATAAAGCGTTATTTTCATCTCATACTTCTCTTCGATTTTATCCCTTAGAAGGTCATATATGACTTTCACGATATTTTCGGCTGTCGGATTGAGATTTTTAAATTCCTCTGTATCTAAATTAAGGTTTTTATGATCGAAACGGTTCAAAACCTGACTTTTAATCAGGTCGCTTAGTTTCTTCATATCGTATACATAGCCAGTTTCTGGATCAACTTCTCCCGTTAAACTGACGATAACTTCATAGTTATGCCCGTGCCAATTTGGATTGTTACATTTATCAAATACCTCTTCATTTTTTTCATCCGTCCAACTAGGATTATGAAGTCTGTGAGCGGCGTTAAAATGTTCTTTTCTTTTGACTGTTACTCTGTGCATGCTGCAAAATTACCGGAACGTATAACAACAACATGAACAAAGATGTTTCGATGGTTATGAATTTATTTCTACTTGACGTTGTTTTGCGATGAACTTTTAAGGTATGGAAATCCCAGAAATCAAAAGAAAAATTGCGGAATACAAGGCTGATGGAAAGCGACTGTTTACTACGTCTTCTTTTCAAACACACAGTATTCCTATGCTTCATATATTAAGTGAAATAGATAATTCAATCCCAGTATACTTCATCAATACTGGATATCTATTTCCAGAAACTGTTTCTTTTCGAGATGAGATTGCTCAACGTTTGGGACTAACAATTGTCGATTTAAAGCCCAATACGCCAAAATTTATGCAGAGGGAGACTAATGGTAAGTTGATGTTCACAACGGATCCTGATCATTGTTGTTACCTGAACAAAACTCAACCTATGGAATCTGTGCTTGCTAGTCATGATGTTTGGATTAATGGCGTTCGAGGAGATCAAAGTGCTGTAAGAAAAGCAATGAAAGTTGAACAGCCCGCTCCCTTTGATAGTATTCGATTCCATCCAATGTTGGACTGGGATAACAGAAAGATCTTCGCCTACATTAAGGAATATGACTTACCTAAACATCCACTTGATGCAAAAGGGTACATAAGTATTGGTTGTGAACCGTGCACAAGGAAAATGGATCTGGACATGCAGGAAAGAGAAGCAAGGTGGTTTGGATTGAACAAAGTAGAATGTGGTCTTCACACAGATCTAGTTAAATGAATTAATAAATGAACTACTTGTTGATAAGATTCAACAAATTCTGATCAACGTAACCTTCAATAAATTAAATATGAA
>CAZWLS010000363.1:0-3762 GCA_964634415.1 uncultured Roseivirgaceae bacterium
CTGCGCTCAACACGGGCAGTTGTGATTTTATGTCCAGCGGAGAACGTGTTGTCAATCACTTTTCCGGTGGTGATACTTTTAAGTTTAGTTCTAACAAACGCTGGACCTTTCCCAGGTTTTACATGTTGGAACTCTACTACACTGAACAAATCGTGATTAAACTCAATCACAAGTCCGTTTTTAATGTCGGAAGTAGTTGCCATGAATTATTAGGATGTTAGTTTATTATTTTGGATCGTATGCCCACTTTACCCAGATCGCTCCCCAGGTAAATCCTCCACCAAAAGCAGCTAGAATCAGGTTGTCACCTTTCTTCAACTTGCTTTCGTAATCAAATAGACATAATGGAATCGTACCACTCGTGGTATTTCCATAGTTAGCGATATTGAGCATTACTTTTTCATCGCTAACACCCATTCGGTTAGCAGTAGCATCAATGATTCGCTTGTTTGCTTGATGCGGTACGAGGTACGCGACATCATCTGCTGTTAAATTGTTTCTTTCCATGACCTGCGCTGCAACGTCAGCCATGTTTTTTACTGCAAATTTGAATACGGTAGAGCCCTCCTGATATGCGAAGTGCTCACGATTCTTAACAGTCTCTTCAGTCGCCGGTCTTCGGCTACCGCCTGCCTTCATGTGAAGGAATGGCTCTCCAGAACCATCAGATTTTAAAACGGAATCTCTTACGCCGTAATCTTCTTCAGTAGGTTCAAGCATTACGGCTCCGGCACCATCACCAAAAATGATACACGTCGCACGGTCGGTGTAGTCAACGATAGATGACATCTTGTCCGCACCGATAACCAATACTTTTTTGTATTTACCTGTCTCAATGAATTGAGATCCTGTAGCTAACGCGTATAGGAAACCTGAACACGCAGCTTGAATATCATATCCAAATGCGTTTACAGCCCCGATTTTATTGGAAATGATATTTGCAGTAGCTGGAAATACAAGATCTGGTGTCGTGGTTGCACACAACACCAAATCAATATCTTCAGCTTTTACACCGGTCTTTTCAAGGAGTCCTTCTGCAGCTTTTACAGCCATAACAGAGGTACCCTGATCTTCACCTTTTAATATGTGTCTTTGCTTGATGCCCGTTCTTGAAGTGATCCACTCATCGTTGGTGTCCACCATCTTTTCAAGATCCTTGTTGGTGATTACATCTTCAGGGACATAACCATGAACACCAGTGATTGCTGCGTGAATTTTAGGCATCAGGACTTAGCTTAGGCTAGAACTTCTTTTTCCATCACTACTTTACCCTTGTAGTAAAGTTTGCCTTCATGCCAGAAAGCTCTGTGTGGAAGGTGAGCCTCACCTGTAGTAGGACAAATCACAAAGCTCTTAGGAGTAGCTTTATAATGAGTTCTTCTTTTGTCTCTTCTCGTTTTCGAAATCTTTCGTTTTGGATGCGCCATCTTTCTTTCTCTATCTAAATTTTTCTTACTTCAATTTTTTAAGGGCTTCCCATCTGGGATCAGTGCTATCTTCTTGTGATTCTTTGTCAGATTCTGAAACATATATCATCTCATCACCTTCAAGCTCGTCTTCAAATTTTGGATGAAGTTTTTTCATCGGTATTTCAAGACTAATTGATTCGTACAAAAACGTGGAAATATTGATTTCTTGCTCACCTTTTAAGATTACAAAGACATCCTCACTCAATTCTTTCTCCTCATCTCCGTATTTGTATATGATTTCCTTCGATACTGAAATCGGGTAATCAAACAATTCTAAACTTCTATCACATTCCAATTCAATGGTGCCTTCAACCTTAAGATTGAGTGTAATCATTGAATCCGTTTTTGTCAAAATCACGTCACAAGTGCCTTTGCCCTTGCTTACAAGGCTGTTTTCGAAATGTGAGAAGAAATCGTCACCAAAGGTGAAATTGAAGTCGTGAGTGTTATTACTCAGTCCAAAAATCTCAATCTTATACGCTTTCAATTCCTTCATTTCCGTCCACTTCCCGGTAAAGACCCGCAAATTTAGATAGAATCCGAGTACTACAAAAGCTTTATTAATTACTTTTCGTTCTCAGTATCAAACTGATTTTCATTTCGTTGGCGAATTATGTCATTTGCCAGATAGAGTGCGTTGCGAAAAGAGGTCTCATCTGCCTCATTTTTTCCTGCTATAGAAAAGGCCGTACCATGGTCTGGAGAGGTTCGTACAAAAGGTAAGCCTGCGGTATAATTGATGCCTTCTTCGAAGGCTAAAGTCTTAAATGGAATTAATCCCTGATCGTGATACATAGCCAACACCCCATCAAACTGTTTGTAGGTGCCCATACCAAAGAAGCCATCAGCTGGAAATGGACCTGATACGATGTGATGTCCACTTTTCACTTCATTGATTGCTGGGATAATCACTTTTTCTTCTTCATCACCCAATAAACCATTTTCTCCGGCATGTGGATTCATTCCTAATACAGCTACTCTAGGCTTTTTAATTCCAAAATCTTTCTGCAATGACTTCAGCATTTTTTGAAGCTTAACAACAATTTTTTCTTTGGTGACCTTGGCGCTTACATCTTTAATAGGAATGTGGCCAGTTACAACTCCCACACGCAAACCTTCATGAACTAAAAACATCAGACTTTCTTTTTCTCCCGCTTCTTGCGTTAGATATTCTGTATGTCCAGGAAATTTAAATTCATCAGATTGAACGAGCTCCTTACTTAATGGTGCAGTGACCAACGCATGGATCTTACCTTCTTTTAGGTGTGAAACGGCACTTTGTAGAGAAAGTACTGCATGTCTCCCTCCAACTGCATTTGCCACACCTGGTGAAATTTCAATGGCGTCGTCCCATACATTTAATACGTTCACTTTCTTGTGAACAACCTTATCAATCTTTGAAATCTGCTGGAAATTGAAATTCTCCTTATTAAGGTTTTTGCGATAGAATGAGATCACCTTGCCAGATCCAAAAATAACGGGAGTGAATTGCTTAAGGATTCGGTTGTCTTCGAGCGATTTGATAATTACCTCAGGGCCAATTCCATTCACATCTCCAATGGAAATACCGATGATAGGTTTGTTTTTTTTATTCGAAGATTCAGCCATTGCAGCGTACTTTTATAAAATTGAAGTTAATCTGAAAATTCAGTAGTTGCTTGGTCGATGCTATAATTTAAATCTAGCTCACTCAACCACTTGTGTTTTCGCAATGATATAAACAGGGAATAAGTTGGCAAGCATTAAACCAAAAAAACATTTAGGTCAGCATTTTTTGAAAGATGAAAACATCGCTCAGAAAATTGTTGAGTCTATGAAGAATGAAGAGAAGCTTCCGGTCTTGGAAATAGGACCGGGGACTGGGGTTTTAACTAAATACCTCCTTCAAGATGAAGATGTTGACTTTTTCGCACTCGATGTTGATACTGAGTCAATAGACTATCTGAAAGCCAACTATCTTACCAAAAGCGAATGCTTTCTGTTTCAAGACTACCTTAAATATGACGTTCCGTTTGAGCGGTTTAATGTGATCGGCAATTTTCCTTACAACATTTCTTCACAGCTATTCTTTAAAATTTGGGATGACCGTGATAAGGTAGATGAAGTGGTATGCATGATTCAGAAAGAGGTAGCTGATCGCATTTGCGCAAATCATGGGAATAAAACCTACGGCATTTTAAGTGTGCTCTTGCAAGCGTTTTATGATATTGACTATTTGTTTAAGGTACCCCCAGGGGTTTTCAATCCACCACCCAAAGTACAGTCAGCAGTGATTCGTCTGAAGCGGAATTCA
>CAZWLS010000364.1:0-3758 GCA_964634415.1 uncultured Roseivirgaceae bacterium
TCTCAGAAGAAAAAGTCAGACTGAAACAGCACCTTGATTATTTTGATGAAGTTCTTTTGAAAGAGGAGTATGCCGGAAAAAAATTAGGTTTTATTTCGCAAGAAATCGGACGCGAAATAAATACAATAGGTTCAAAAGCCAATCATGCAGAGATTCAACGTACGGTGGTGATGATGAAGGACGAACTAGAAAAAATAAAAGAGCAAAATTTAAATCTTTTATAAAAACAAAACCCGCCTTGAAAGCGGGTTTTAAATACCTTATTGAAGCTTCTTCTTATTTAACAGAAAAAGAAACCTGCGTCTGGTCCCAAGCAAAACTCACATTCCCGTCAGCGATTTCAAACGTAAAAACTTCTACAACATCGTCTGTTTTAGAAGGCTTTACTTGTACTCTTAAAACATCATCTGCTTCCTTATATTCATAAGCTCCCCAACCATTCCATGCTTTGTTAAAAATAACCGTCCACTCGTCTTCACCTGGGATTGTAAATAATCCATACTTGCCAGCTGCTAATTTCTTACCTTCTATTTTAACATCTTTTGAAAATTCAATCCAGGTAGATTCATTAGCGCCAGTTCTCCAAACTTTTCCATAAGCTTCCAGACCTCCAAAGATTTCACGTCCTCTTTTAGAAGGCTGGCTATAATCTACGGTTACCGTTGCACCTCCAATTTCTTTAGAAATTTGAGCTGGAGGACTTTTTCTTTTACTCTTATCCTTTTGAGCAGATGCAGCAAAAACCATCATTAGGCTTAGTGCAATAAAGGATACCATTTTCAATGACTTCATAATGTATTCTTTTAAAATTTGACTTTCGAATGAGATAATCTCATAAATAGGATTTGTTGAGATATTGACGCAATTACACTGTTTTTGTTCTTCCATTCATCACATTTATTTCTAAATGTCTTCACCCATACATCGAATAATATATATCACCCGTCAGAAGATTCATCAACCAAATATGAGAATTGCTTAACTTTCTTATAAAAATACGGCCATGAAATACCTAATTGGAGTTGTTGTTATTGTTTTGATCGGTGCACTTTATTGGTTTCAATCCAGTTCAGAAGTCAGTAAGGAGTTTCGACCACTCGTGAAGGCAATAGACAATAAAGTCAAACACATAGATCAAAACCACAGGATCACTATCATAGAAGACGATTTTGTAGAAGCAGATTCAGTCTATAAAGTGCGAGGGTATTTTAATGGAAGAAGACTAATAAAGCTTGTAGGTATCATCAAGACGGGCCATTTTGAAAGGGATGATTATTTCTATTTCGAAAATGATAAACCAATATTCTCGGGACATATGATGAATTTCATGGATGATAGACTGGCTGAAGAGTTTAAATACTACTACCAGGGTGGTGAAGTAGTGGAGAGCTTATTCTGGATAGATCACTATGAGCCGGGGAAAAGATTTCCTCATGAAACATTCGAAGAGTTCAAGCCTAACATTGATAGCTTAATGAATGAAGAGCGCAATAGAATGAATTTTTATTTGACAAAACTTGAGACGGAAGGCTTCGAAATAAAACATGGCAACGAGAATCTCGAGGCGAATAGTAACTAATGACTATAGAAGAGGCACAACAAGTAGTTGACAAATGGATTAAGACCAAAGGCGTACGCTACTTCAATGAGCTAACGAATATGGCGATGCTTACCGAAGAGGTAGGCGAACTAGCTAGAATCATTGCGAGAACTTATGGAGAACAATCATTCAAGGAATCTGATAAAAACAGAGATCTTGGAGATGAAATGGCAGACGTTTTATGGGTACTTATTTGCCTCGCAAATCAAACTGGAGTTGATTTAACAGAAGCGCTCAAAAAGAATCTCGAAAAGAAGAATGTCAGAGATGCTACCAGACATTTAGAGAATGAGAAATTGAAATAGTTTTCTACTATTCTGCATCATAGTAAGCTTGAATCTTTGCTTTATCTTCTTCAGGAATATCTGGGTCTGCCAGCAATTGCCATGCTTTTTGACGTGAATTAATGTTGTATTTCAAAAGTACATTGTTTTCACGTTCCCGTTTTCTTATCCTTCGAGACATAACAAAGATTCCTATCTGAATAATGATTACAACACCTACAAGAATATAAATTGAGTTCATAGTTAAGATACGATCTCACCGTCAACCAGTTTCGGTACAACTTGATATTCATTTTCTGTCATACAAAATTCAAGATCCTCCTCAATTCCAAATCCACTCAATCGCTCAGCATGACTTGACTTCTTTGCGATACCGAATAGGTTTTCATGATTGGCAATATATAGCTGATGTGCTAACAAAGCAGAATCACCAGTAGTCTCTATTTCTTCCGCACATTCATCTATCAATGCGCCAGCAAATAAGGTATCTTCTAGGTTTGGTGTTCCTTTCCATCCTGCACAATGAATAACTACACTTTCTTTAGCTTGCAATAGGTACTCTGCGACAGCTTCAAGATTAAGAAATGCTCCAATGAGTATTTCTTTAGCTCCCTCAGACTTAACAATCGCTTGTGATCCATTGGTGGTCGAGATAACCACTTTCTTGCCTTTTACTTCTTCTTTTTGATATTCAAATGGCGAGTTGCCCATATCAAAATCCGGAACTTTGATCCCTCCTCTCTCTCCAGCCATAAGATATCCCTGCTCACCTAGTGCTTTAGCTTCTTCTATCTCTCCAACGGGCTTAATCGCTTTTACCTCATTGGAAAGGCCTGTCACAATGCAAGAAGTAGCTCTAAAAATATCTACTACCACAACGATTTTACCTTTTAAATCATGCTGACCAATTAGATCAGGAGTAAGACATACTTCAATGGTTCTCATCAGAATTTTATTTTAAAAAGGGAGGTCTTACAATTTTTGCCTTCACAGGTTTATCTCGGATGATCACATTTATTTCAGTATCAGCTTTACTGTTTTCCTTAGTCACATAGCCCATTCCTATACCTTTATTTAAAGATGGTGACATGGTTCCTGAGGTGACCTTACCTATTACATTTCCTTCCAGGTCGGCAATTTCGTAATCATGACGAGGAATACCACGATCTATCATTTCGAAACCAACTAGCTTTCTATCAACTCCTGCTTCTTTTTGAGCTTGGAGATTTTCTGAGTTAACAAACTCCTTTGTGAATTTTGTAACCCAACCTAAGCCGGCTTCCAATGGAGAAGTTTCATCGGTTATATCATTTCCGTACAGACAAAACCCTTTTTCTAATCTTAGTGTATCTCTTGCTCCAAGACCGATTGGCTTAATACCAAACTCCTCTCCTGCTTCAAAAATCTTATTCCATACGTCAAGCGCATCTTCCTTGTTGATATACAATTCGAACCCTCCTGAACCAGTGTATCCAGTTGCTGAGATTATCATCTCATAACCTGCAAGAAAGGCAGCCTTGAAGTGATAGAATTTTACTTCAGAAAGGTTTACTTCTGTCAGCTTTTGTAAAGCATCTACTGCCTTAGGCCCTTGAACGGCTAAGAGCACAAGGTCATCAGAAACATCCTCCATTTCTACACCCCATTTATCCTGACTTTTGATCCAATTCCAATCTTTCTCAATGTTTGATGCATTGACCACCAACATGTATTTCTCTTCAGAAAATCTATATATCAATAGGTCATCGACAATACCACCCTTGTCATTAGGTAAGCATGAATATTGAGCCTGTCCATTTACGATTTTAGATGCATCATTACTAGTCACCCATTGGATCAAATCCAGTGCGTGAGGTCCTCTAAGCATGAATTCT
>CAZWLS010000365.1:0-3705 GCA_964634415.1 uncultured Roseivirgaceae bacterium
CAATCGGCTTATGACATAGATGGAAGTGGGTCTGGGGAAGCAGTAGGTATCGTTTAAACTCAGATTGGTAACCCTGATCTTACATGGGAAACTTCCAGACAAATCAACTTTGGTGTTGATTTTGGAATGCTACAGAATGATTTGAATGTGTCATTAGACATCTACAAAATCAACACGGAAGATATGATTTTCGCTCCGCTGGTTGCAGGTCTTCCTGCGGTGACTACAGCACCAGTTGTAAACATCGGAGAGATGGAAAACAGAGGGTTTGACTTAAGTATTTCTTATGGCAACTACTCAAAAGGTGGCGCAGTGAAATATGATATTACAGCGAATGTGTCTGCTTACAAAAATGAATTGGTTGCTTTTAATGACGAAAGCGCTGAATCATTCCCTGGAGATGTTTACAGAGGGTCATCATTTACTCGAACCGATGTAGGTAACCCAATATCATACTTCTACGGCTTAGATGTAATTGGAATTTTCCAGAATGAAACGGAAGTAGCAAACAGCCCTGATCAAGGATTTGCTACCAATGCTGATGGTGTAGGTAGGTTCAGATACAGAGATGTGGACGGAGACGGAGACATTGATGCAGATGATAGAACTAACTTAGGTAGTCCGCATCCAGATTTTGTTTTTGGACTAAACGCTTACGTGGAATACAAAAACTTTGATATTTCCCTATTTGTAACAGGCAGCCAGGGTAATGAAATTTATAATCAAACAAAGTTCTTCACTGATTTCCCTCAGTTTGACGGGAATAGAAGTACAAGAATCTTAGATTCATGGACACCAAATAATCCTGGTGCTAGCTTGCCTTCATTGACTGGAAATGGAGCAGACAATGGTGAGACTAATCCAAACAGTTATTTTGTTGAGGATGGGTCTTATGTTAGGTTGAAAAACCTTCAGATAGGTTACAACCTTCCTCAAAGTGTACTTTCTTCAGTAAAAGGTCTTGAAAGTCTACGTGTCTACATTCAAGGCACCAACCTCTTCACAATTACTGATTACAATGGCTTTGATCCTGAAATCACAAACAGAAATGCATCTGCACAACCGAACTTAAGTATGGGTGTTGATTTTGGAAGATTTCCTCTTACTCAGGTTTACACCATTGGAGTTAAAGCCGGTTTTTAAAAGTTGAATTAGGAATTTAAAATTCAAGAAAATGAAAAATAGAATATTGTCAATAACATTGCTTTTAACAGCCTTTTTGTACTCGGCATGTGACGATGCGTTCACAGAAACACCTCCTGCCGAGGGGGTATTGTCTGAGGAAAACTTAAAGGATGCTGAAGGCAACTTTACAAGAGAAGCAATAGAGCTCTTTGTAATTAATGCATACGCTAACCTTTATGGTAACAATGTAGGTGATCCGTGGTTAGGAACTCCTGATAACTGGTGGTTTGATGTAATTACGGATGATGCGCATAAAGGAAGTGATGTTTCTGATCAACCGGATTTGGAACAACTCAGAAACTACACATACAACGCATCAAATCCTTATTTCCTTACTAAGTGGCAAACGCTTATTGGTGGAGTAGTTACCGCTAATAATGTGATCGCCAATTCTGACGGAGTAGAAGGAGTTGATGACTTAGTAGCAGAAGCACGATTTCTAAGAGGACACTTCAATTTTGAATTGCAGAGAAGTTGGGATAAAGTGCCATATATCTCAGAGGATGATACAACAGCTAACATCGCTAATACAGGAGATATCTGGGCTGAAATTGAGGCGGATTTCCAATTTGCTATCGATAACCTTCCTGCCGCAGCTTCAATTCGAGCCAATGGAATGTCAGCGAGAGCATACTTAGGAAAGGTATTATTGCAGCAAGGAAAATACAGTAATGCGCTTACTGTGCTGAATGAGGTAATCACAAGTGGTGCTTATTCGTTGGAGACTGAATTTGAAGACAACTTCAAGTCGACAACCGAAAATGGATCGGAATCTGTTTTTGCGATTCAGTTCACAGCTCAGGATGGAGCAAGCGGCACAGAAAACGGAAACCTTGGTTCTACACTTAATCACCCTGCCGGAGGCCCATATGGTTCTTGCTGTGGATTTTTCCAACCAACTCAAGATTTAGCCAATGCATTTAAGACTGGAGCAGATGGTCTTCCACTTTTAGATACATATAATGACAGTGATATCACGAATGATAATGAGATTCTTAGCACGGCGGCATTCAGCATTTATACAGATCCGCTTGATCCAAGAATCGACTATACAGTAGGTAGAAGAGGAGTTGATTTCAATGGCTGGGGACTTAACCCAGGAGCTGACTGGATTAGAGATGCTGGTGGAGCATGGTCTTCTGGACCATACTTGTCGAAGAAGAATACATACAAAGAGTCGGACTTCTCCGATGCACAGGGTTCTGGTCCTTGGGGGCAGCAGTCTTCAGGTCTAAACTACAATGTGATTCGCTATGCAGATGTATTGCTTATGGCAGCTGAGGCGGCAGCAGAGACCAATGATCTTGCTACTGCATTGAACTATGTAAATCAGGTAAGACAGCGAGCAAAAGATATGACACCAGTAAGTGATGCTATCAATTACAATGTTGAGCCATATACTGCTTTTGCTGATCAGGCTTTTGCTATAGCTGCTGTAAGACACGAAAGAAGATTGGAGTTAGCAATGGAAGGTCACAGATTCTTTGATCTGAAAAGATATGGTGCCACTGATGCCATTCAAATCTTATCAGATTTTGAAACAAACGAACAACGAACAATCTCAACATACGATCCAGGAGCATTCGCTGAAAGGTTCCTTACTTTCCCTATACCTAGCGGGGCTATAGACATAAGTGGAGGGGTCCTTACGCAAAATGATGCCTGGAACTAATTAGGTTTTTTAACAGGTCAGGGCGATTTCAATTATATTGGAATTGCCCTTTTTTTATTAAATAGACAACGAAATGAAAAAGTACTGGAGGTACTTCTTTTGCATCGCCTTACTATCTATTCTTTCATGTGAATCACAGGAAAGAGTCAATGGTCAAGTAGGGTTTTCTAAGGTGAGCTCAGAAGCTTCAGGAATTCATTTTGTTAATGAACTTACTGAAACGGACACATTCAATTACTTCACATATCCATACATATATATGGGAGGTGGAGTTGCTCTTCTAGATCTTAACAATGATGAGCTACTCGATGTATATTTCACAGGAAATATGGTTTCCGATCAGATTTACCTCAACAAAGGAGATTTAAAATTTGAGGATATCACCGAAAGTGTAGGGTTGTCGTATGATAAAAAATGGCATACGGGAGTTACTGTGGTGGATATCAACGAGGATGGTCTTCAAGATATTTATGTCAGTGTCTCAGGTCCTCAACAAAACCGTAAAAATTTACTCTACATCAATGAAGGGCAGCTTAAATTCTCAGAACAAGCTGCCGAATACGGGATCGCTGACAATGGAAATTCCATTCAGTCCACTTTCTTCGATTATGATAATGATGGGGATCTGGATTTATATGTAGCCAATTACCCGATCACCAGTTTCAAGACACCAAATTTTAAGTACAAGTATCTCATGAATACGGTTACTGAAGAAAAGAGTGATCGTCTATATCGAAACGATGGAAATGGGAAGTATGTGGACGCTACGAGAGAGGCAGGCCTTCTGTCTTTTGGCCTTTCGATCAGTGCGACAGTTGCTGATTTTAACAATGATGGTTGGCAAGATA
>CAZWLS010000366.1:0-3447 GCA_964634415.1 uncultured Roseivirgaceae bacterium
TGATTCTTATGGAAAATACCTTGCAATAAGATACGATACTAAGCAAACGTACGATCTGATCAAATCCATGGAAAGTGCATGGGATGGTGTTTATGGAGATTATGAACTTGATTATTTCTTTTTAGACGAAGATTTTGACAGACAGTATAGAGATGAAAATCAATTGGCAAAAGTCCTATCCATTTTTGCGGTTATTATACTTATCGTCACCTCTATTGGTTTATTTGGTTTGATCTCATTTGTAGCACTCAGTAGAACGAAAGAAGTAGGCATTAGAAAAACCATGGGGGCGAGTATCGCCCAAATCATTTTCATTCTATCTAAGGAGTTTATTGTATTGGTAATCTTAGGAAACCTATTGGTCATCCCATTGGTGTGGTATTATGGTAATCAATGGTTGAATGATTTTGCATTCCACACAAGTATTAACCCGTTGATATTTGTTGCAGCCATGTTTCTCACAGCGCTCATTGCATTTGTTACTGTCAGCATTCAAACTTACAAGACGGCTAAAATGAATCCTGTCAATGCATTAAGGTATGAATAACGTACTATTTTAAACCATTTGCACCTTTTCTTTGCTGTAGTTGTTTAACATCGTATGGAAAAGGTGCAAAAGATTGAAGTGCTTACAACCCTACATTGCGAAGGTTGTGTAAATAAAGTAAAGCCACATTTAGATGCTAATGATAAAATTTCTAGTTGGCATGCAAATATTGGTGAGGAAGTATCTCTTGCAATAGAAGGAAGCATTACAAAAAATGAAATAAACAGTCTCCTTAGTCAAAGCGGATATAGTATCAAGTCTAATGATGGATTTTGGTATGATAAAGCAAAATGGAGCAGAGCTTCCTTTAACACGCTTAATTGCCTAATTGGATGCTCAATTGGTGATTTCGGGATGGTGTTTTTTCTGCAAGCATTTTACCCTTCTACACCAATAGTTTGGCAAATGGCATTAGCAATAATTGCCGGTCTTTGTACATCTATTATTCTTGAAACTATCATTTTAAAAAATAGAGAAAACTTCTCATGGTCCCTGGCATTGAAAACTGCATTTGGAATGTCATTTATATCGATGGTGGCAATGGAACTAGCCATGACAAGTACAGATTTCATGATCACAGGAGGCAAGGCCGCATTTGATGACCCAGTCTACTGGCTGGCTTTGATACCTGCTTTGATTGTAGGTTTTCTTACACCGCTTCCATACAATTACTACAAGCTAAAGAAGTTCAACCAAGCGTGTCATTAAACCAAAAAATCTAATATCCGTATCTTTGCATCAGTGCGTGCATTAAAAAACATAGCGAATACACTATTAGCAATCATACTACTGATAGCTACAACTGGTGTAACCCTAAACAAGCATTACTGTATGGGTCGACTAATGTCTATAGCTGTGAATGAGCATGCAACGCATTGTTTTGATGGTGAAGAAGAACAAATGCCATGCTGTAAAGATGTAAGTGAAGAACTCAAAATCGAAGAAATCACTACAACTGGATTTGACTTTGACGCAACTCCAGATTTGTTTCAGCTTGCCATTGTTAGCTATGTGCTTCTTGAAGATCCAATTCTTGATGATGATCCCGACAAGCCACATTTTCAACATTATTCCCCTCCTCTCCCTGACAAAGACATTACTGTTCTCGTACAGTCTTTTCTAATATGATATTGATTGACTTTTAAAGCGAATACTGATTCGCTTATCAATTATTTCTAATTGAAAAAATCAATCATGTTAAAACATATATATACAATAATATCAATACTAATATTGAGTTTATCGGCTCAATCACAAACTGTTAGAGGAATGGTTGCTGATCAGAACCATCAGCCATTAATTGGGGCTACTATACTTGAATTGGGTACCCAAAACGGAATTGTCTCAGATGAAAATGGACGATTCAGTCTTAAACTCTCCTCAAGGAATCAGAAACTAGTGATCTCTTATTCTGGATTTATTTCGGATACTATTTCTGCAGATTTCTCTCAAATAATGCATATCATGTTGGCAGAAAATACTTCAGAATTGGATGAAGTAGTGGTGCAAGCAAGCAGCACCTTTGTCGATGATCTGGAATCTAAGCATGTAGAAGTGATAACTGAAGCTGAGCTAACAAAGGCGGCGTGCTGTAATTTATCCGAGAGCTTTGAAACCAATGCTTCTGTAGACGTTTCATTCACTGACGCTGTCAGTGGCGCAAAGACCATTCGGATGTTAGGATTAGATGGAAGCTATGTCCAGATCAACAGGGAAAACATCCCCAATGTTCGAGGACTTGCCGGAAGGTATGGCCTATCCTATGTACCCGGTACATGGGTTCAGTCAATAGATGTTGGCAAAGGTGCAGGAAGTGTAGTAAATGGATATGAATCCATGACAGGACAAATCAACGTTGAATTAAAGAAACCTGAGACAAGTGAAACACTTTATTTAAATGGATATGCAAATTCATTTGGTAGAGTCGAATTGAATGCAAATCATGCAAGGGATATAAATGATAAATGGAGTACGGCAGTTCTCTTGCATTCAAACTACTTCAATAATGAGGTCGACAATAATGATGATGGATTTATGGATCTACCGAAATCCAAACAGATTAATGTGATGAACCGCTATAAGTATGAAGGTGAAAAAATGGTTTCGCAGATTGGGTTGACTTTAATGCGAGATGAAAAGGCCGGTGGTCAGCTAGGATTTGATTTTGGAGATAATTTCTTAACCTCATCTCAGTATGGCTTCCAGAACCAAACAACACGTGCTGAGTTATTTGGGAAGGTAGGATTACTATTTCCGAATAAACCTTATAAAGGATGGGGATTCATCTATTCCGGAACTTACTTGGACATTGATGCTGGTTTTGGTAGAGACAACTATGAAGGAACTGAAAAGACACTCTATGGAAATGTGATATTCCAAAATATTATTGGCAATTCGTTTCATTCATACAAAACAGGAGCGAGTATTCTTTATGATGAATTTGATGAAGTTTATGCAGATTCTGCTTTTAGTAGGCAAGAAATTGTACCCGGACTTTATTATGAATACACCTATTCTAGAGGCGATAAATTTACCTTACTAGCTGCTGCAAGGACAGATTTCCATAATCTGTACGGCACTTACATTACGCCAAGACTCCATTCACGTTATCAATTCTCAGAAAGCACAACATTACGAGCTGCTATCGGACGAGGCTACAGAACTCCCAATACGATTGTTGAAAACAGTAATGTGTTGGTATCATCTCGTCGATTGATCATTGAAGAAGCACCCGAACCTGAAGTCTCATGGAATATTGGAGGTAGTTTAACTACTGCGATAAACTTTGGTGATAAAAAGCTAAATCTCATTGCGGATTACTTCTATACGCATTTCGAGAATCAGTTAATCTACGATATGGATCGAAGCTCAAGTGAATTGAGAGTTTACAATTTACGAGG
>CAZWLS010000366.1:3457-3688 GCA_964634415.1 uncultured Roseivirgaceae bacterium
AGACTCATACGCACATAGTTTTCAGCTAGAAGGGAATTATCAATTTTCTGATCGGTTGAGTGTGAAAGCAGCTTACAAATTCTATGATGTGAAAGCGACAATCAACGGAGAATTGAGAGATGTTCCTTTCAATTCAAGGGACCGATTTTTCCTGAATGCATCCTATGCTACACGTTTTGATAAGTGGAAGGCGGACGCAACACTCCAATGGTTTGGATCGAAAAGGCTTCC
>CAZWLS010000367.1:0-3686 GCA_964634415.1 uncultured Roseivirgaceae bacterium
ACCGATGTTCTCCACAGGTCATAGTTAGCCCAGTCTGTTACCGAGTTTCGCAGTTTTTCACCAGCAGAGTTATACAGGTTGTCAATCAGTTCTGTGTTGGAAAGGTTCTCTTGCGACATGCGAGTATTGAGCCTAACATCTGTGTAAACGACGTTATGTCGTTTATTCACCTTTCAAATATACCCGTAGCTACCAAGTTGTCCAACGGGCTCCTTATTTCTTCCATGCTCTTGCTGCTAACATGAGTATATATCTGCGTTGTCTTTGGACTGTTATGCCCCAATAAAGTCTGAATATATCTCAGATTAGTACCCTGCTCGAGTAGATGCGTGGCAAAACTGTGCCTCAAGGTATGGGGTCTTATTTTCTTACGTATTCCAGCGTCTTTAACCGCACGATACAAAACCTTCCGAACACTTGTAGGTGAATAAGCATTCCCATCAGGACCTTCGAAAAGATAGTTTTTTGGGCGGTATTGCTGGTAATAAATTCTAAGCAACTCCAGTAGGTGAGGGGATAGGGTAGTCAATCGATCTTTACATCCTTTGCCTTCTCGAATCCAAATGCGCATATGTTCTGAGTCAATATCTGTTATTTTCAGACTCAGCAATTCACCCATTCTTAGCCCGGCAGAGTAAAGCGTGGTGAGGATCGTTTTGTGCTTTATGTTTTTGGTAGCTTTTAATATTCTAGCCACCTCTTCAGCACTCAACACTTCCGGAAGTTTGAAAGTTTTCTTAGGTCGCTGTAAATCGAAGTATTGCCTTTCCTGGCCTAACACATGTTCTAGATAGAACTTAATTGCATTTATACTCTGATTCTGATAAGATCGAGAACACTTCTTGGTTGTTACAAGGTAATGTTGATAGGCGTAAATATCGCCGCTCGAGATCTGAGCAAGCCTTTTTGGATATGAGTATCTGAGAAATTGACGAAACATAAGTGAATACGTGCGTTTGGTAGAATCGCTATAGCGTAGCATCTCAACTTTAGACTCAAGCAATGAAATAGCACTTTCATACTCCTGACTGATATTTTGTTTGATCAACATGAGCTCAAATCACGATGAATGAAATATCTTAACTGTATTAATAAACGAATAAAAACGTATATATACGTTTAATAATACGATTATGAAAAGAAAAGAATTGCACTTTGATATTAGACATTGCCTGGAATGTGGAAAAGAACTGAAAGGAAGGGTAGGAAAAAAATATTGTGATGCAGGCTGCAAGTCAGCTTTCCATAATCGCAATAAGAGTTATGGTGAAATCACGATTAGTCAAACCAACAGAATAATTAGGCATAATAGAACCATTCTAAAAACACTATCGCCACAAGGAAAAGCAATGGTAAGAAAAGAGGTAATGGAACAAATGGGCTATGACTTTAGATATTTTTCCGGAATCTACAAGACCTCGGCTAATATCTATTATATGGTCTATGACTATGCATTTGCACCAATTTTTGAGAAAGACATTGAGAAAGCGCTGATTGTTCAAAAGCAGGATTACATGGATGAACTAACCCTACAGGTGTGGAAAAAATAAAACCCTCACCATTTCTGATGAGGGTTTCAAAGTCTAAAGTGTTTTAGTCTTATTCTAAGACGCTAAAGTCCCAGGTGTCTAGGTATTTCGTTGTGAAGTTTCCAGACTTGAAGGCTTCGTCATCCATCATTTTCAAGTGGAATGGAATCGTAGTCTTTATCCCTTCAATCACCGTCTCTTCCAAAGCGCGTCTCATCTTAATGATCGCTTCTTCTCTTGTCTGCGCACTCACGATCAGCTTACCAATCATTGAGTCGTAAAAAGGAGGGATGGTATATCCAGCGTACACGTGGCTATCTATTCTTACACCATGCCCACCTGGGAAGTGAAGGTTTGTGATCTTACCAGGGCTTGGTCGGAAGCCATTAGCAGGATCTTCAGCATTGATACGTACCTCAATCGAGTGAAGCTGCGGGTAGTAGTTTCTTCCCGAAATCTTCTCTCCAGCTGCTACTTTGATCTGCTCTTTGATAAGGTCGTAATCAGTAACTTCTTCAGTAATAGGGTGCTCCACCTGGATCCGCGTGTTCATCTCCATAAAGTAGAACTCTCCGTGCTTATCTACCAGGAACTCAACAGTTCCAGCACCTTCGTATTTGATAGCTTCTGCACCTTTGATAGCTGCAGCTCCCATCTTCTCTCTCAGTTCTTGCGAAACGATAGGGGAAGGGGTCTCCTCAATCAACTTCTGGTGTCTTCTTTGGATAGAGCAATCTCTTTCTGAAAGGTGACACGCTTTTCCGCTGCTATCACCAACGATTTGGATCTCTACGTGACGCGGCTCTTCCACGAATTTCTCCATGTACATGCCGTCGTTGCCGAAAGATGCCGCCGCCTCTTGCCTTGCGCTGTCCCATGCTTTTTGGAATTCACTTTCCTCATGGATAAGTCGCATTCCTTTACCACCACCACCGGCAGTAGCTTTAATCATTACCGGGTATCCAATGTCTTTGGCAAGCTTCATCCCTTGCTCAGCAGATTCTAGCAGTCCTTCAGAACCGGGAACAACAGGAACACCAGCAGCAATCATCGTTGCTTTTGCTGTTGCTTTATCTCCCATTTTGCTGATCATCTCTTCACTGGCTCCAATGAACTTGATGTCATTTTCAGCACACACTTTTGAGAATTCCGCATTTTCAGACAAGAATCCATAACCAGGGTGAATCGCGTCAGCATTGGTTACTTCTGCTGCAGCAATGATGTTAGGGATCTTCAGGTATGAATCTTTTCCAGCTGCCGGGCCGATACAAACGGCTTCATCTGCAAATCGAACATGCAAGCTGTCCGCATCTGCTTTAGAATAAACAGCTACCGTTTTGATGCCCATTTCTTTGCATGTACGAATGATACGCAATGCAATCTCGCCTCGATTGGCGATCAAAATCTTGTTAAACATAAGCGTAATGTTTTACGATGGATCAACTAAGAACAGTGGCTGATCGTATTCTACCGGCTGCGCATTGTCAACCAATACTTTCACGATTTTACCAGACACTTCTGATTCAATTTCATTGAAAAGTTTCATCGCTTCGATGATACATACGGTATCACCTGCCTTTACTGAGCTACCTACTTCCACAAATGCTGGAGACTCCGGATTTGCAGATCGGTAGAATGTTCCAATCATTGGAGATTTGATCTCTACAAGATTTGCATCTGCAGCTGGAGCACTTCCAGAGTCAGCAGCTGGTGCCGGAGCTGGTGCTGCTTGAGGTGCCGGTGCCGGAGCAGCGACAGGAGCCGGTGCTGCTGCAACAGGAGCAGAAGCCGCCGCTGCAATCACTTGTTGCTCAGCGCTTCGTTTGATGCTTACCTTAAAATTATCGGTTTCGATATTTACTTCTTCCAATCCTGACTCAGATAGAAAGTTGATCAATTCTTGAATTTCTTTGGCCTTCATAGGTTAATTGTTGATTAAAAAATCTTAAGAACTAAGGTATAAAATTTCTCTTGGGTGAGCGCAATTATTTTACACGCTCAACATATGTTCCATCTGTCGTATTGACCTTGATTACTTCATCTTGCTCAATAAACATAGGAACCTGGATCGTTGCACCAGTTTCTACAACTGCGTTTTTGGTCGCATTTGTAGCCGTGTTTCCTTTTACTCCAGGATCGGCTTGTGTCACAGTCATG
>CAZWLS010000368.1:0-1004 GCA_964634415.1 uncultured Roseivirgaceae bacterium
AACAACTCCTTCTACAGGTGAAATAGCATTTGCATTCGAAAGTAAGTCGGAATACCATTCCACTGATGCTTGCAAATTGGAAACAGGAAAACTAAACGTACTGCTGCTAAATGTACTTTGTGCATTTAAATAAATACAACTAAAGAGGCTGACACATATTATTAATTTCTTCATTCCTTATTTAGTTAAAACAGACTCTAATTGATTGCAAGCAAGCTCCCATCCTTCTGCAGCTCCCATTTCAGCCATTTGTTTCAATGCTTCTGGAGAGGCATATGTTACAGTGGATGTAATAGTAGTTTTAGCACCATCATAATCAAATTTAATCTCATGTTTCATTGGAGGAATATCACCTGATTTTTCACCATTCTCATCGCAGAAGTATTCTTCAGTCTCCAGAAGCTTATGTTCTTCAATTCGTAAGAAATCCATTCTACCTCGATGAACGTCTCCTTCTGGACCAGTCATTGTGTACATCCAAAACCCACCCTCTTTAAATTCCATCTTTTGAATCTCGCATACGTACGGAGCAGGTGCCCACCATTGACACAACAAATCTTTGTTACTCCATGCATTCCATACTTTTTCTATCGGTGCATCAAATGATCTAACGCCAATTACTTGATTGGCTTCTAAGTTTTCGGTAAATGTGGTTCTATTCATCATAGTGTTATTTAATATGTTTTAAGAGGTCATCAAGCTGATCAAATCGATTTCTCCACAGCTGCTTAAATGGTTCAAGCCATTCAATTATTTCTAGTAATTTTTCTGGTTTAATATGACAAAAACGTTCTCTTCCCTTTTTAGTAATGTCAATCATATCACACTCTTCTAAGACTTTGACATGTAGAGAAACCCCTTGCCTAGAAATTGAAAATTGTTCAGCCAAAGCATTCAAGTTCTTTGGCTCCTCGATAAGTGTGGATAAAATCTCCCTCCTTGTGGGGTCAGCTATTGCCTGAAATATATCTCTTCGCATATTGAAATTTAATTCTTCACATAAG
>CAZWLS010000368.1:1014-3061 GCA_964634415.1 uncultured Roseivirgaceae bacterium
CGCAAGTATTTACTTGCTAATATATATGCAAGCATTTACTTGCGCAAGTAATTTGAATAAAAAAAAGCATGCCTATGCATACTTTAATAATTCAAAGAATTTTTATTTTATTAAAACTTCAATACCCAGACATTATCTGAAAAGGTATTGTAGCTACTAACAGAATTGGCTGCTTGATCCCATGAATCAAATTCAGCAATTGCAACTCTATGGAAAAACTTGTTTTTGGCATGTGGTAGAACCACTTTGACGCTATTTCCTTCTTTAGATAGCTTACTAGCATAGTCCATAGCCAGATCGCCATCAAGGCTACTTGAAATTATCACATAAAACCGTCCAGTTGGTTCAGAAACTGTCTCGATAATTCCAGCCGCGATTCTTGCTTCACGTTCCGCAATTTCATCTAGTTTACCATTTACAATTGCTAATTGATCTTGAGGATACTGTTGATTAGGGAAAAGTGCTAAGGCCTGCGAATAAAGTGATTCTGCAGAAGCCCAATTTTCCAATTCAAAATCTGTATCAGCGGCTTCAATGAACTGATCATAATCCGCCTTCTTTTTTGCTGCCTCTTCTTTCCTTTTTTGTTCTGCTTGCTGTTGGGCTAACTGCTCTAATCTTGCTTTTTCTTTAGCCTCTTCTTCGGGCAGATAAATTCCCCAATACCATATTGCTGTGGCTGCTCCAAGTAGAACAACAACAATTACGACAACTAATACAATCCTATTCCCTGATTTACTCATATATCCGTTTGATGTTGATTTCTAAAGGTAAGTAAATGGGATTATAACTAACTGTGTCTACTCAACTAATTCGCCATTCCTATACTTCTCACGTCTCACAAGGTTTCCTTCTTCATCATAGTACTTCCAAGTACCAGACTTTAGGTCGCTTTTGTATTTGCCTTTGATCTTCAATTCACCGGTCTCGAAGTACTCAAAATAGTTGCCATGTTTTTGACCATTCTTAATTCCAACCTCATACTTAGCATTACCATTTTCATACTCATCCGTTTGGCTTTTTGCTCCCAAGTCTTCCAATTCAATATCAATGGCAGAGATATCGATTTGTTCTTCAACCACTTTTGATAGCAGTATTGAATCATAATTGATGGTATCCACTTCAACAGTAGCCATTTCTGATTGACTTATCTCTGGAAAAATCATATTATCAATCGAAATCAGTGCGCGGGTTTGATAAATATCTTGAGAAGGATACATGCTAAAAGCAATTTGTGGGAAGTCCTGAATTACATTTCTACGCTTTTGAAGCAACTTGATAGTTTCATCATCTAGCATTCCTCCATTCGTATTCACTAATTCCGGTAACTGTAGATAAAGCATAGCACTATGCTTTTCACCTAATTGACTGATAAATCCTTTAAACGAAATACTACGATCCAATGTGCCCTCAGATAGATAAGTGTCAATAAACATCCGTAGACTTTGAGGCTCATTAGAAAAAATGACAAACTCATCAATAATGGTATAATAAGGTCTATCAAAGTAATTAAAGAGCTTTCCCAATATCAGATTGAAAAACCCTTTTACTGACATGAAGTTTATTTCATAACCTTTATAGTTGACTGTTTTAAACTTTACGGGTGTTTTCTTTCTTACCTGTCTACTTAAAAAACCCATCTTCTCTTTCGCTAGATCAGCATCTTTAGCTTTTATAACCAGCGCTACTTGAGTATTACTTTCTTTTGGTTCTACCTGGACTACAGCAATCTCATCATCAATCCAAGATGCAACATCTTCCTTGATATCAATATTCAAAAACTTCTCCGTCTTCTTAGTATAAACCGCGTAGTCCTCGCCGTATTTAGGATCTTCTCTTAGCTGCTGATCAAGTGCTTCATAGAAATCAGTAAATTGATCAAACCCGATACTAAAGTAAATCGAAGTGCTAGTAGGCAAAACCTTAGCAATATCTAGGTCACCTGTCCCCGATTGCTCGAATATCTTAAGGTAAGTAGCCAGCGAGTCGTTATAATTAGAATACCCTTCTAACAAAAGAGATGACTCTTCAACATCGAAAAAGAAAC
>CAZWLS010000368.1:3078-3676 GCA_964634415.1 uncultured Roseivirgaceae bacterium
AGATTCTCCTTCATCACATCGGTATATTCTGCGCCTAGACTATTGACCAGATATGGGTATAGTGTTTCATAATTAAGAAATAGTCTAATAACTCCTTCACCAATAGTTTTTTTCTGTACTTCAATAAAATCAAATGACCTTGTGAGATTTGCTTGTTGATGCTCTGAAATCGAATTCTCTACTAAAGTGTGGGTATATGAGCCAATAAAGAAGTTGTCTATAAAAGTGAAATAAAGTGTTTGCTTTGTTTCCTTCTCTAGCTTTTCATAAATGGTGAAATCATTGAATTTTCGTTTTGTCAAATTACTGCCCGTACTTAGCCATGATCTCAAAACTCCCATCCCTTCCATGTCAAAAACGAATAAGTAATCGTAATTCCCCCTGTGGTAAAGATGTCCTGATATATAGATCGATCGATCGTCTACAATATCAAGGAGGCTATTATAGGAGGATAATTGATCTTCAATCCCCTCAAGTAATGAGCCGTATTCTTTCCATTCATCATCCTTTGCCAAAGTCTTCCAAATTTGAGTTTTGGCAAACTTGCTCCAGACACTATATGGCTCTTCGGTTTCTAGTATAAAAAATGCATTTGAAG
>CAZWLS010000369.1:0-3666 GCA_964634415.1 uncultured Roseivirgaceae bacterium
ATCTACAAATTATATAAAGAAGAGCTTAGTACTTATTTTGAATTCTTAGATGAACCTGCAAATTCATATTCAAATCGATGGCTTACCTCTGTATTAGTAAAGGACAGAAGTCGATCCTTAAGTGATTTGATAAGTTATTTAGATATTAATAACATCGAAGCCAGAAGGCTATGGAAACCTTTGCATCTGCAGGAAGCTTATGACGATTCAGTCTTCATTGGAGAAGGAAAATGCGAAGAATTTTATAAAAGGGGTGTTTGCCTTCCCTCCGGAACTGGATTAACAAAAGATCAGCAACACTACGTTATTAAGACCATTCAGGATTGGTTTCTTCAGTAAGCTGAAGGTTTTTTAATAACCGCCTTGTTCTTTCGACTAAAAAGATTGGGTGGGATAAAAAGCTCTGCTCTTAAAGTTATTTGCAAAAAACTGTCTTTATTATCCGGATTTCCTCTGCTGGCACCAGGTTGGATTTGATCGTAAAAATCTGGATTTACAAAATCGACCTCTTCTTTGCGATCACTTAGTAACCTGGAAGTAGCATTTGCGAATTCCGTAGCATACGTTGTGGAGACATCGTCGATATGGTCTGTAAATGTGAAGTGATATGAAAATTCAAGATTTACGTTAAGAAATTCGTTTGCCTTGAATTTTGCTCCTATTCCAACGGGTATGGTAGTTACCCAAGTTTTATATTCTATGCCTTCGGTTAATGCTTCTCTTAATGAGTAGGTTTCCCCTCCAAGC
This sequence comes from uncultured Roseivirgaceae bacterium, assembly GCA_964634415.1. Lineage (GTDB taxonomy): Bacteria > Bacteroidota > Bacteroidia > Cytophagales > Cyclobacteriaceae > Ekhidna. Next base: position 748 of record CAZWLS010000369.1, read on the forward strand.
TCTGCTGTCGGATCGAATTTCATGTAACCGACTCCAGTGAAAACAAAAGGGTCGAAAGACCATCTTTTGAAATAATCACCTTGATAGGGCCTCAAATAGTAGATAGTATGAAGTTGGAAGTGAAAATTTCTGGAATTGAAAGAAAGGTTCCTTTGACGTTCGAAGGTGCTATCAGCAGCATTTTGATCTGATCCGGAAAGCGTGAAATAGCTGGCATCAATTCTAGCTCCAATTCTATTGAGGAGTCTCGCTTCTATGCCTACATTGATTTGAGATAGTTTGTCGTTAATTGTGTTTTTGCTATTTAGTTCACCAAAGTAGGTAGAAGTACCAGTTCCGACAGAAAAAGAAAAATATCGATCCTTAAATTGCCATGATAGAAAGTTTTGCGACGTGGCAGCTAAGCTTGAAAGAAGTAAGAATATCGTGAAGAGTTTTCTCATTTAGGATTCAAAAATATTGCAGAAAAGTTTCCGACCTTATAGATCGGAAAACAATTTCTACAAATAATCACCCTAATCGTTTGCTTTTTCTGGTAAACCATGCTCGTTCTGTTGCTACAAACACGGCTACTAATATCAATGAGAAAATTAATGTCGTCATAACTAATTGTTATACAATACAATATTACGTGAGTGTTGTGCATGGCTAGGGTAGGGTAAAATCCTAAATGTCATTAAGTAAAATGCTTAGATTTTTGAGATTCCAAATAGGAATTGAATACGAAGTTGGTTGTGGTTCAACTAAATTTAAGTTTAGATGACGTTTCTATGTCAGAAATAAAGAAAATCAAGTTTCATAAAGGAGAAAATACTAGATCATTTTTTGACCTAGTTTCTTTAGTTGATATTCAAAATTTAAATCCCACCGATCATAATCAATTTGAAAATCATAGGTTAACCTTCTTCGCATTGATTTTTATCATAGAAGGGAATGGTAAGCATAGTATTAATTTTCAAGAACACGCATATACCCGGGGCACCGTATTCGCTATTGGTCCTGATAGCATTCATAAGTTTTATAAAAGTGACGCCTCTGGATATCTTCTAGTATTTACGGAAGATTTTATCCTGCAATATTTGAATCCTGAAAATGCGAATAGAATCTTCCAACTGTTTAATGAGCAATTGATTTCACCTAAACTGCAATTGACTGAAACTCAGATAACTCGGTTTTTAGACTATATCGATTCAATAAAATTGGAGTTTCAAAGCATTCAAGATGGCTTTTCCTCAGAATTAATCCGCAGTCTGCTTCATGTTATCATCACTCATCTTCTCAGGATTAAGTCATCCACAAATCAAATACTTAAGCACACTAAGTATCTTGATCAATTTTTAGAATTTCAAAAGTTAGTAAAGGCAAATGCCGCTACCAATAAGAGTGTTTCTTTCTATGCAGATTGTCTGAACATTACGCCAAGAACTCTGAATAACATTACCCATGCGATTGTTAGCAAGTCTGCTAAATCGGTAATAAATGATATTATCATATTGAAAATTAAGAGGTTGTTAATCAGCACTCAATTGAGTGCTTCTCAAATTGCTTATCAATGTGGTTTTGCTGAACCATCACATCTATTTAAGTTTTTTAAGAAGTATGCTAACCAATCACCTAAAAATTTCCGCAGCTTGTTTCGTTAGCGCATCGTTTGAATTTTACTCGTTTTCCGATTTGTACATTTAATATGCCATTAATTACATAAAATCAGCATATTGAATTCCTATTTTAGCCTTAACCTCATCATTAGATTGATGAGTTATCTATTAAACAATTTCAAAATTATGAGATCACTACTTATTGTATTTATTTCCACTGTTTTCTTTCTAGTGGGATGTAGTCCAAAGGAAACTTCTAATGAATCCCAATCTCCTGATGCTAGGGAGGAGGTTGAAATGGATCAAGGTGATGAAACGCTATCCATAGCAATGGACTTTATGGATGCCATGGGAAAAGGAGATATGGAACAAATGATCAGTCTTATGCATGATGATATGGTGTGGCACAACGAAGGTGATGCAAGGATGCCTTGGATAGGTCCTTGGGTAGGTAAGAAGGCAATTTTAGAAGAATTTATGCCCTTGTTTGGTGAAAATTTTAAGACTACAAAGTGGAATACAGAAGACGCATTTGCCAGTGGAGATACTGCGGCATTTTTCGGTCGAATGGTTGGTTTACTTACCGGTTCAAATCAGGAAACTAAGGAATTTACTTTTGCGCTACGTGTAAAGGTGAAAGATGGGAAAATCATTCTTTGGAATTGGTTTGAAGACAGCTATGAAGTCTCCAATAAATATCATGGAGTATAACCATAGGAAATAAGCATAAGCTCCTTAGCTAGGAGCTTTTTTTATTACCTAATTAACCCAATATTGAAATGAACAATTTTGAAGTAATAAGAAATGGCGAAGGCGATGACTATGATTACTCACAAGATCATTGCTACGTGAAGCTCTCCTCGAACAATACAAACGGTGAGCTAAGTTTTGTTGAAGATTCTTTAAAGCCAGGTTTCTTTTTAGCACGACATCATCATAAAATTATGACTGAGATCTTCTACATCCTTGAAGGTGAGGTTGATCTTATTTTCGACAATGAAACTATCACCGCAAAAGCAGGGGATACTATAACTGTTCCTCCCAATGTTTGGCATGCTGCTAGTTGTAAGTCAGGAGGGAAGATGCTTACTATATTCAAGGATGGACAATTTGATCTTTATTTAGAAAAATTGTCGCAACTATCAGATAGTGATTTTGCAGATCAAGAACTCATGAAATCCATTTCGGCTGAATTTGATATCTACGAAGATTGATATTCAGGTGAGTTTAAATCAAAAAACCGACCATTTTGGTCGGTTTTTTATTGAGGCGCTAAGCGGATTCGAACCGCTGTAAAAGGTTTTGCAGACCTCTGCCTAGC
>CAZWLS010000370.1:0-3653 GCA_964634415.1 uncultured Roseivirgaceae bacterium
TTTAATAAATGTTAGTATCCATATTTTTGGGTCACGGAAATTTAAAAACACCAAATTCAATGATAGAAGTAAAGGTTGGTTCAGCTGAAAAAATCACGGTAGAGAATAAGAAAGATGAATTGCTCATTAATGATTTACTTTTTGATGGAGAGATCTTGAAGCTAAGTGATACTTCTTACAATGTCTATCGATCGAATAAAATATATAAGGTTGAATTGGTGGACAGACAAGGCAAGGAAATGAAGTTGAGAATAAATAATCAGCTATTGGAAGTTGCCGTCACCGATCATATTGATCAAATCTTGGATAAATTAGGTATGAATGCAGCTGAAAGTGCTGCAGTAAAAGATGTAAAGGCTCCAATGCCTGGTTCTATATTAAATATAACTGCAAGTGAAGGTGATGAAGTCAAGCAAGGAGATCAACTGCTCGTTCTAGAAGCAATGAAAATGGAGAATGTCATCAAATCTCCAGGCGAAGGAACAATTGGTAAAATTCATGTCTCAGAAAAGGAGAATGTTGAAAAAAATCAAGTCTTGATTTCATTCGATTAATTTGACAGTAATAGCTATATATATTTGCACGATTTTGACATATTAAACCCAAATAATGGCCTACAAAAGAATATTACTAAAGCTTAGCGGTGAAGCCCTAATGGGTGATAAACAACACGGCATTGATTCAGCACGCCTTACTCAATACGCGGAAGAAATCAAGAAAGTAGTCAGCCAAGGTATTGAAGTGGCTGTAGTAATAGGTGGGGGTAACATCTTTCGAGGGGTAGAAGCTGAAGCATCTGGGATAGACAGAGTACAAGGTGATTACATGGGCATGCTGGCAACGGTTATTAACGCAATGGCCTTACAGAGTATGTTTGAAAAGCAAGGAATGTATACTCGACTTATGGCAGGACTTAAAATGGAACAGGTTTGTGAACCATTTATTCGAAGGAGAGCCATCCGACACCTGGAAAAAGGTAGAGTAGTAATATTTGGAGCAGGAATTGGAAATCCTTACTTCACTACAGATTCAACAGCAAGCTTAAGAGCAATAGAAATAGAAGCTGATGTTGTGCTTAAAGGCACTAGAGTTGATGGAGTATATTCAGAAGATCCAGAAAAAAATCCGAATGCAGAACGTTATTCAAAGATTAGTTTTCAAGAAGCTTATGAAAAGAATTTGAATATTATGGATATGACAGCATTCACATTATGTCAAGAAAATAATTTACCAATTATAGTCTTTGATATGAACACAAAGGGTAACCTTGAAAAAATTGTAGCAGGAGAAGAGGTAGGCACTCTCATTAATTGATTAAAAAAATTCACCCATGGAAGAAATAGAGATATATCTAGATACAGCAAAGGAAATGATGGAAAATGCTATTCAGCATACCGTAGATGAATTTGCGAAAATCAGAGCGGGAAAAGCACTACCTAGTATGCTTGATGGAATTGAGGTAGAGTATTACGGTACAATGACCCCATTGAATCAAGTTGCCGGTGTGACAACACCTGATGCTAGAACTTTAAGTGTTAAGCCTTGGGAAAAAACCATGCTTCAAGAAATTGAGCGAGCAATCATCAATAGTAACCTTGGCTTCAATCCGCAAAATGATGGTGAGCAAATCAGAATCAATATTCCTCCTTTGACTGAAGAGAGACGATTGCAACTAATGAAACAAGTTAAGGCTGAAGCAGAGAAGGGTAAAATCAGTGTGAGAAATGCAAGAAAGGACACCAATGATTCTTTAAAAAAATTGGATGGTGTTTCAGAGGATTTAATTAAAGGTGCTGAGGACGACGTTCAAAAATTGACTGACACTTATACGAGTAAAATTGATGCCCTGGTAAATAGTAAAGAGCAGGACATCATGACTGTCTAAGGCTAACTAAAGTAGTTTTTTGATTGAATCAAAGACTCAACTGATTCAGGAACCAAATACTTTATTGATTTTCCCTCTTTTATTAATTTTCTGATAAGTGTAGCTGAAATATCAACTTCGGGTGCTTCAATTAATCTTACTTTATCAGAGCTAATCAAGTTACTTTCTTTAGAATTTGGTCTTGGGTAGACTATCAATCCAAAGTGCTCCAAAATCATTTCGTGATTTTTCCACTTAGGAAATGAGGCGAGATTATCCTCTCCTATTATAAGATGAAATTTTTTTTCTGGATGCTTTTCCTGTAAAACAGTTAAAGTATCTATCGTGTAGCTTGGCCTTGGCATATTAAACTCAACGTCACTAGACCTAAATTTATAGTCATCTCCGATTGCTGCATTTACCATGTCTAGCCGATCGAATTCATGCAAAAGACTTTTATTTTTTTTGAAAGGGTTTTGAGGACTTACTATAAACCAAACCTCTTCCACTTGAGTGGTCTCTTTGACTAAGTTCGCTATAATCATATGCCCAGTGTGAATAGGGTTAAATGATCCGAAAAAAAGTCCTACCTCCATTAATTTGCGATAAAAGATTTAACAATAACTTCCGCTTGGCTAATCGCTTCGTCCAAGTTTTCATTTAACACTACCTCGTCAAAATGAACTTCTTCTTTCATTTCATCAGCGGCCTTATTAACTCTAATATTTAATACCTCTTCACTTTCAGTATTCCGAATTGTCAATCGCTCTCTTAGAACCTCCTCGCTTTTCACTCTGATGAATATTGATACTGCTTTATCCTTAAAAATTTCTTTCAATCTTTTTCCGCCCTTCACATCTACATCAAATATTACGTGGTTTCCTTCACTCCATATTCTCTCCACTTCACTGTTCAATGTACCATAAAAAGTATCTTTGTATACTTCCTCCCACTCCAACAATTCGCCAGACTGTTTTCTTTCTTGAAAATCATCTAAGGACAAAAAATAATAGTCGCGACCATCTATTTCAGTTGGTCTTTTGGAACGTGTTGTTGCTGAAATAGAAAACCTAAGGCTAGGTATCCGATCTAGTAAACTATGAACAATGGTAGTTTTTCCAGCTCCAGATGGTGCAGAAAATATGATAGCTTTTCCCTCCATCTGGCGAATTTAAAATGATCACCTCACAATCTTACCTCTAATCTCATTTGCTAATGCACTTGGGACAGATTTATTATTGGTTTTGGTTTTGATTAACTGTCTAATTTGCTTTTCCATATTACAATGGGCAAAGCAGACCATACAATTTTCAATGTGTGATTTAAAAAATTCCTCTTGACTTGGTGAAGCCTCATTGTCTAAAATGAGATTCAATATCTTCAGACACTTTTCAAACTCACCACAGCCACAATCCAGACAATCTGACATTTCTCGAATGTTAATTTGTTAAGATATCGAATGCAAAAGAGTCAAAAAAAGTTCCGATTAATTGTATCCCATAGAGAGTGCATAAGAACCAAGCTTTTCTCTTAGAAGATTTCTGGCCCGGTGAAGTCTCGATCTCACTGTTCCAATAGGGATATCGAGGATCTTTGCCATTTCTTCATAAGTAAAGCCTTCAAGATCACATAAGATTACAACCGTTCTGAAATCGACTGCCAATGAATTTAGTGCATTACTAATTTCATCACCAATCATGTCTTTCGTTGTTTCTAATCTTAGATCAACAGTGGCATTTCTTTAATTCTTAATATACAATTTGTAATTCCACTGTTGTTGTATGATTAG
>CAZWLS010000371.1:0-3621 GCA_964634415.1 uncultured Roseivirgaceae bacterium
TATAGGCAGCTGTGACCTATATATATCTAAGAAATCAGGAAACTCATGGTCTAAGCCAAAAAATCTGGGTAAAAGGGTCAATTCAATCTATTGGGAGTCGCAACCCTCGCTATCTGCGGATGGTAAAACTTTATACTTTGCTTCAAATCGCACCGGTGGATTTGGAGGTCGAGATATTTGGGTTTCTTATGATGTTGACGGACAATGGAGCATCCCACAAAATTTGGGAGATGAAATAAATACTCCAAAAGATGAAACAACACCGTTTATTCACCCTAATGGAGTTTCACTATACATTTCGGCTAATGGATTCCCGGGAATGGGTGGCTATGACCTCTATGTCTCCAACAAAGAAGACTCAGTTTGGACAAAACCAAAAAACCTTGGCTATCCAATCAATACTTTCAAAGATGAAGTAGCTATCGTAATAGGTGCTGATGGTGAGACAGCGTATTTTGCCAAAGAGGAGCAAAAGAATTATGAAATTTTAGATAGCAGGCTAGTTAGTATTCAATTGCCAAATCGCGTAAGGTCAAATGCTACCTCTTACATCATAGGTGGGGTATATGATGAAAATACTTCCCAACCCCTAAAGGCAGATATTGAAGTGGTTGATTTGAAATCCAATGAGGTTCTTTACAATAGTCAATCAGATTCTATTACCGGCAAATACTACATGATATTGCCAGTAGGTTTAGATCTGGCTGCTTATGTGAAGAAGAAAGGGTATTTATATTATGACTTTCATTTTCAAACAACTCAAAACATTTCACTTGAGCCAGACACCATTGATATCAACTTAATACCAATATCAGAGGGAAGGACTTTAGTACTAAAGAACATATACTTCGAAACGAATTCATATGTAATTGATGAAAAATCGTTTTCAGAGATTGAAAACGCATTTGAGCTTTTAAATGAGAATCCAAATATTGTAGTCGAAATTTCAGGACATACAGACAATGTAGGGTCTTATGAATATAATCAGAATTTGTCCGAATTAAGGGCTAAAGCTGTTTACGAAAACCTTTTAAAAAAAGGTATTCAAAAAGATAGACTTACCTATAAAGGCTATGCAGATACTCTGCCTTTAACGAGCAATGATTCAAAAATTGGTCGCAAATCCAACCGTAGGATAGAATTTCGTGTCCTACGGACGAAGCAATGAAAGAGTTGCAAAAATTCGAAAATTTAACATTTGACATGTTTCAGAATATTATTAAAGCTTTACTTTAAGCGGTAGTTGAATATTTGGTAATTTCTATTAAATCCATTTTTTCGTTCAATTTTCCACAAAAAGCAGAGATCTGTGTTTTTTTACTATTCTGACTGGAGTCTTTTATTTTGTTAAATAATCCTAAAAAGGCATATCTTTCGGGCTTCAAATAATTAATGTTTAACGATTAACTAGTTAGTATGAAGAGGAATTTACTACTAAGTTTTGCGTTCTTCATTGCTGTTGCATTCGTTGCAATGGCACAGAGAACGGTTTCTGGAAAGGTCACCGATGACACAGGTGAGGCTTTACCAGGAGTGAACGTTGTGATTAAAGGCACAACGACTGGTGTTACCACTGATCTAGACGGAAACTTCCGTATCTCAGTTGACGATGGTGCTACACTAATCTTTTCTTATGTGGGTTTCGAAACTCAAGAAATTGAAGTTGGAGCTCGCACAACTATCGATGTGACACTAGGAGGTTTAACTGAACTTCAAGAGGTTGTTGTAACTGGATACAGTAGCATCACCGAAGAGAAGTCCAGTATTTCTGCTGCCACAGTCTCTAGTCAAACTATTCAAAACCGACCTAACCCTTCTTTCGTTCAGACACTGTCTGGCCAGGTAGCAGGTTTGGCAATTACCACTACAAGTGGTCAGCCAGGTGCAGGTTCTGATATCCGACTAAGAGGTACAAACTCTATTAATGGTGACAACGAGCCATTATTTATCATTGACGGTGCTCCTGTAAACCAGGATAACTTTAGAAGTTTAAATCCAAATGATATTGAGAGCGTTTCAGTACTAAAAGATGCTGGAGCAACTGCAATCTATGGTAATAGAGGTGCAAACGGAGTAATTGTTGTAACTACTAAGAAAGGTTCTTACAACAGCCCACTTGAAATTGCATATACTTATAGAGTTGCATCATCAAGTCTTCAAAAAGAAAGATATGATTTGATGGGAACAAGAGAGCAGCTTGAGTTAGAAAGAGCCGCTTTTGGTTTAGGCGTTGGAGCAAGACCTATTTATCATCAAAATAGAACTGCTCAAGGTTTCCCTGGATTAAATATTCAAAGTGATGGAAGCTACCTTCCACTTAGCGATACACAAATTGATTCAATCTCAGCTAACAAAAATGCTGACTATGTGGATTTCTTCTTTGACCAAGGAGTAGCACACCAACACAACCTTTCTTTAACAAGAGGTGGTGAGAATACAAGAGTATCCCTAAACTTTGGTTACTTAAACCAAGAAGGAGTTCTTCAAAGTAGTAGTTTGGAAAGAGGAAACATTCGTGTAAATCTTTCTGGAAAGAACGATAACGGTAAATTGAACTACGGAATAAATACTTCAATCAATTATTCTGATAGTGAAGAGCCTAACTCAATTGGTAGTGGTGCCATCAACAGGAACTATATCCTAGGTGCTTATCAGTCTGTTACATACGTAACTCCAGATGAGTATACAAATGGAGCTGCACTATTATCTCCATTAGCCTTCGCTAATACACCTTTGTTTTTGATCGATAGATTGGAAACCTACACTCGTAGAGAGAATGAGGTGAAAATGATTGGTACCATTAATTTGAATTACGAAATTATTGATGGTCTGCAAGTTGGTTACCAGGTTTCTGGAGACTTCCAAGAAGAAGTTCTAACAAGAGCTGAAGGACCTACTTCATTCAACGCATTGCTTTTTGCTCAAACTGGTAACACTACTCCAGGATTCCAGCAACAAGCATTCACAAGAGAATTCAGATATAATCAACTATTAAGCTTGAATTATACTAAGTCTTTTGACGTACACACAATTAATGCAGGTTTATACTCTGAGGAATTCAGAGCACGTTACGATCACTTCAGATTCTTCTCAGAAGGTCTTGATCCTAAGACATTCTCTCCTGGAGATGGTAGTGCTTTCGTTCCGGATAATGCACAAAATGACTTCTTCGTAGATCCAATTGCAGCCAATGTTCTAAAAGCTGGTCTATATTCTTACTTTGGAACTTTAGGTTACGATTACGACGCGAAGTACGGTCTGGATTTCACAGTAAGAAGAGATGCTTCATTCAGATTTGCTGAAAGTAACAGATGGGGTACTTTCTGGTCAACTGCAGCTCGTTGGAATGTTCATAACGAATCATTCGCTTCTAACTTACCATTCGACATCTTGAAAGTGAGAGCTTCTTACGGTGTGACTGGTAACCAAGTGATCAACATATTTGATATTGAGTTCAACGAATCACAAGTATTCTCTTCTCCAGATTTAACAAGAGACCTTTTTGCTACTGGAGCAGGATATGGTGGTGCTAACTCACTAGTATTAGGACAAATTGGTAACTCAAGCTTAAGATGGGAAGAAGTTGAGCAAGTAAACATTGGTTTAGATGCTGAATTATTC
>CAZWLS010000372.1:0-3619 GCA_964634415.1 uncultured Roseivirgaceae bacterium
ACTTGTCCGGCAAATTTGCCAGCATCTTCCGGGTGCTCCGCTTGCTTGCCATCTCCGTACATGTCCACGGCAATTGCTGTGTAGCCCATTTCTGCGAGCATATCGGCACGTTGCCTGGAGTAGTCGTTGTGCCCCCACCATTCGTGAACAACTAGAATACCTGGTTTCTTTCCATCGATGGTTGAGTTTACTGCGAAGTAACCGTTCATTGTTGTTGAGTCAGCGGTATAGGAGTATTCTCCGGTAGGAACCTCTTCTTCTTCTACTGCTGCTTCTGTTTCTGCTGAATTTTCATCAGCATCTTCTTTTGTGGTGGACGTACAAGCCACCGCAAACATTCCAATCAAGAATGCATAAAACAGTTTTGATTTCATTGTCTATTTAGGTTTATAGTTTCCCTAAAGGTAAACAGGAATGCGGACTGGCAGTTTTATGAAACAAAAAACCAGGCGTTTGCCTGGTATGAATTTATTGAAGTTTGAAATGAATTGGGACGACCATTTGTATCCTAACCCTGCGATCTCCCTGTTTGGCGGGAATGAAGTTAGGTACAAGCTTCATTACCCGAATCGCTTCTTCATCACATCCCGCCCCAATACCTTTTACAACTTTTAAATCGGTTAGAGAGCCATCTTTTTCTACCACAAATTGTACAAATACTTTACCTTCAACACCAATTCTTTGGGCCTGTTTTGGATAACGCATATTCTTACTCATAAACGAATAAAAGTTACTCATACCACCTTCAAACGTTGGCATAACTTCAGCCCAACTTCCAGGTGCTTCTTCAACTGGTTCATCTGGGATCTCAGTTGGTATTAGTATTACTATTGGATCCTTTTCAGTTATATCGACATCTAAATCGACTTCAGGTTCAATTTCAGGTTCATCAATTGTAATTTTTATAATTGGAGGTTTGGTTACCGGCGGTGGAGGAGGTTTTATAGTAGTAATTGGAATTGGTATCGGCTCAAAAATGCTCCCTTCTGATTCTAATTCAACCAGTGGATCAATTGGAGATTTCCATTCGAATGCAACAATGGTTAATGAAAGTGCAATGATCATTCCTAAACCAAAGAACAATGGTCGCTTTGGTTCTAAGTCATACTTTTTGTTTTTCTTAAGTTCCATGATTCAAGCGTTTGTTGGGTTTTGAATAGTTAATTCAAAATAAAAAGCATGAATCGTGCCTAAATCAATTTAAGAATTCATTGATATGCTTGGAGAGGTGATCAAAGACCTCCTGACTTGGCAAGAGGTCGCTCGAATCTAATTCTGGCAATGGTCGGTATACGGTTTTATGAGATTCTTGAAGATATTTTTCGCAGCTCTTGAGGTCTTGTAAAATAGGATTTTGATAATCCAATGAGCATGCATGTCCAAACTCGTCTAAATAGCTAGCATACCAATGAGCGACGCTGCTCAATGAGACAAGCGAGGTAAAGAAAGTTTCTAATGTTCTGTCTCTTCCTTTAATAAAGGAAAGGGCATTTTTACTTGCTATCGGCTGTGTATAAAGCTCCCAAACTTTAAGGATATCTTCTGATCGATCTTCTTCTCCAGAATAGATTACGTCAGTTCTATAAAGTGAAGAGATAACCAAAGTGGACCCATTAACCAGTGATTGAATTACTGATTTGAAGCTCCTGGATGTGTGATCTCTAAAGTGAAATCGTGGCGCTTCTTTTCCCTGAACATGGATATAGCGAAGCATATATTGATGGTTAAACTAATTTCTGCCTTTTCTGTTTAGGATGCTCCTGCGGCAAGAAGCAGTTCCTCAATCGCATGTTGCCCGTGAGTTCTTGCAAAAGACAAAGCATTTACACCTTCTTTATTCTTTAAATGTACGTTGGCACCCTTAGAAATTAACATATCAGCCAATTCCTCAGATCCTTTAAAGCAAACACCCATGAGTGCTGTATTCCCTAATGCATCCTGGGCATCTATCTCTGCACCTAAGTCAAGCAATACTTCTGCTATTTCTCTTTGACCTAAATACGTTGCCAATACGAGTGGTGTAAAACCACGTTCATCAGCAGCATTTACTAATTCTGGATTACTGTCAATCAGGTTTTTTAACTGTTCTGACTGACCAGATCGAATATAATTTATGAGTTCCATTATTGTGAATTAAAAAAAGGGTTCACTCCTACGAAATGAACCCTTAATAAATGTACAATTTATGCTAGATCGAATCGATCTAAATTCATAACCTTATTCCATGCAGCGACAAAATCATTAACAAATTTTTCCTTCGCATCTTCACAAGCGTAAACTTCTGCGATTGCACGAAGTTCGGTATTAGAGCCGAAAATTAGATCAGCTCTTGTACCTGTCCATTTTACATCGCCTGTTCTACGATCTCTTCCTTCAAACACCTTGTCTTCATCACTTGCAGACTTCCAGGTAATTCCAAAGTCAAGTAAGTTCACGAAGAAATCATTTGAAAGTGTACCAGGCTTATCTGTAAAGACACCATGATTTGAATTATCATAGTTGGTATTTAATGCACGCAAACCACCAACGAGTACTGTCATTTCAGGTGCAGTTAGTGTGAGCAACTGAGCTTTGTCTACTAACATCTCTTCTGCTGACGCTGTAATATTTGCATTTTGATAGTTTCTGAAGCCGTCTGCTCTTGGCTGCAATGCTTGGAACGAATCAACATCAGTTTGATCAGCAGAGGCATCAGCCCTACCTTGAGTGAAAGGAACGCTGACGTTATATCCAGCATCACTTGCCGCTTTCTCAATAGCTGCGCATCCTCCTAATACAATCAAATCTGCGATCGATACGTCTTTTCCAAAAGAGCTCTGAATATCGCTAAGTGTGTCAAGTACTTTCCCTAATTGGGATGGATTATTTGCTTCCCAATCTTTTTGAGGAGCAAGTCGAATTCTTCCACCGTTGGCACCACCTCTCATATCTGAGCCTCTAAATGTAGATGCAGAAGCCCATGCTGTAGATACCAATTCCGAAACTGATAGACCTGATCCCAAGATCTTGCTTTTTAAGTCAGAAATATCAGCATCACTTAAGCTGTGAGAAGCCGCCGGTATAGGGTCTTGCCAGATCAACTCTTCGTCAGGAACTTCAGATCCAAGATAACGTGCAACAGGCCCCATATCTCTATGTGTCAATTTGTACCACGCACGAGCAAAAGCATCGGCAAACTCTTCTGGATTTTCATGGAATCGCTTAGAGATTTTTGCATAATCTGGATCCATTTTTAGTGCCATATCAGCTGTGGTCATCATCAAAGCCTGAGTATTATCTGCATTGCCTGCAGCGGGAGCCATTCTTGCGTTTGAAGCTGCTGTAGGCGTCCATTGGTTTGCTCCTGCCGGACTTTTCGTTAGCTCCCAATCATAACCTAGTAATACTTCGAAGTAATCATTATCCCATTGAGTTGGGTTAGGCGTCCATGCTCCTTCAATTCCACTTGTAATGGTATCATCTCCATGACCAGAACCGAATGTGTTTTTCCATCCCATACTCTGCTCTTCAATTCCGGCACCTGCAGGTTCTCTTCCAACATACTGATCAGGATCAGCGGCACCATGAGCTTTACCAAATGTGTGCCCACCCGCAACAAGCGCAACAGTCTCCTCATCAT
>CAZWLS010000373.1:0-3561 GCA_964634415.1 uncultured Roseivirgaceae bacterium
CTCGGGCGAAAAGTTTGTTAAGGACGAATACTCAAATAAATTAGCCCGAATAAAAGAGGAAATAGCACAAATTGTAGAATAAAGAATTATGGAATTTACAGTAGACAAATACGAAAACTATTCAATGGCCAAAATCAACGAAGAAAAAGTTGATTCTACTATCTCACCTGAACTAAAATCAGAATTCATGAATTTAGCTCAAGACGGTGTGAAAAGTTTGATCGTAGATATGGCAGGAGTTAAATATGTAGATTCTAGTGGTCTAAGTGCTCTCCTTGTTGGTAATCGTTCTTTTGGAGATAATGGAGCGTTTGTACTTTATAATGTGACCGATCACGTAATGAAGTTGATTTCAATTAGTCAGCTTGATAAAGTGATGACTATTGTTGCAGGTCAGGAAGAAGCTGCAGATGTTGTATTGATGACGGAAATCAATAGAGGTCAGGGTTCAGCAGAATAAAATTTGAGCCTTGAACTATTAATACTAGGGTCTAATTCTGCTGCATTTGCGCATCGCAGGCATCACACTGCGCAAATATTTAAACTTCAAGATCAGCATTTCTTGATAGACTGTGGAGAGGGTACTCAGCTGCTAATGAAAAGGCACAAGGTCAAGCTCTCTCGTATCGACCATATTTTCATCTCTCACCTTCATGGAGATCATTATTTTGGATTGATTGGCTTACTGTCAACTATGCATCTTTTTGGCAGAAAAAAAGAGTTACTGTTAGTAGGCCCACCCGGTTTAAAAGAGATATTGCAGCTTCAATTACGTCATTCAGAAACGTCATTAAACTTTCATATTCAATTCATAGAATTTACGCCAGGAGAATCTGAATTGATAATGGACCATCCAAAGTTTACTGTAATGACCCTGCCAATGGATCATCGCGTTCCTTGCTCAGGTTATCTATTTAGGGAGAAGCCGAAAAAGCGAAGAATCAATAGAAAAATCCTTCCTGATGTCGATCTGACCAATTTAGACATCATAAGGCTGAAAGATGGTGAGGATATTAAGAATGCTGATGGATCGATCAAATATGAGAATAAGCTTATCACCCTGGATCCTAATCCTAGCTACAGCTATGCTTATTTTTCTGATACACGGTTAAGAACGGAACTAGTGGAAACAATTCGTGGAGTAGATCTCTTATACCATGAAGCTACTTTTGCGAATGATATGAAAGAAAGAGCCATCCAGACCTACCATACGACGGCTGAGCAAGCAGCACAGTTTGCGAAAGACGCTGAAGTTGGTAAGCTTATCCTTGGACATTTTTCAGCTAGGTACAAGGAGTTGGATCCGATAATTAGCGAAGCGAAAGAAGTATTTAAAAATTCAGAATTAGCAATTGAAGGAGCCAAATTCGTTGTCGATGGGAAATAAGAAACAAAACCTATTCATTATCCTAGGTGCTATTTTTCTAACGAATGCAATTCTTGCTGAATTGATAGGTGTTAAAATATTTTCACTAGAAGAAACACTTGGATGGGAGCCTGCCAATCTTGATATTTTTGGATACACTCTTGATTTTAATCTAACAGCGGGTGTCATGATATGGCCTGTCGTTTTTATTACGACAGATATTATTAATGAGTATTTTGGAAAAGCGGGTGTTAGAAAAATTAGTTTCATTGCAGTAGGCTGCATCATGTATGCGTTCTTAATGATTTGGCTTGTAACCAAGCTTAGTCCTGCTGCTTTTTGGCTGGAAGTAAATAATATGGATCCGGAAGGAAAACCCTTTAATGTGGATTTTGCCTTCAATAAAATATATACTCAGGGATTAGGGATTATCATAGGATCAATTATCGCATTTCTAATTGGACAGATTTTAGATGTTATCGTATTTCAGCGGCTTAGGAGGATTACGGGGGAGAAGATGATATGGCTTAGGGCTACAGGTTCTACTTTAATCTCTCAATTGATTGACAGCTTTGTAGTACTTGCAATTGCCTTTTATATACTGGCGCCTGCAAATAGCAGGTGGGAGTTTTCGCAGGTGATTTCTGTCGGTTCTCTCAACTATATATATAAGTTTATCGTAGCTATATCACTTACTCCGCTTATTTACCTTGGCCATTATCTTATAGATAGGTATCTGGGGAAAGAAGAAGCAGAGCGAATAAAAGAAGAAGCAAGTCAAAGTAGTTTTTAGACTATATCAGATTTTGAAAACGTCTGTTACCTCTACAATATTCAAACCATCCTATCGTATCTTTCAGACATGCGACTGTCCATCTTATTAATATTTCTGGCGTTCGGAGTAGCAGCAATGGTCATTTTACCATCGGATAAAGATGCGCTTATCTATGGGGTAAGCCTTGTAAATCCACCTAGAGCCATTTCTGCAGATGATATGGGGAGTGTGAAAAGAATTAACGCTGAATGGGTAGCAGTGATCCCTTACGGATTCTCGAGAAAGGGACAGCCCAACGTTTCGTTTGATCACAATGGACAATGGTGGGGAGAGCGAAAAGATGGATCTTGCAAGCTGATTCAATATGCAAAGGCACATAATCTTAAGGTGATGCTAAAGCCACATGTTTGGGTGATGGGAGAGGGATGGACCGGGGATTTTGATCTTTCTACAGAAGATGAATGGCGAAAATGGGAGAAAGACTTTTCTAAGTATATAATGAACTATGCAAAAGTGGCCGATTCATTGAATGTAGAATTACTTTGTATTGGGACAGAATATCGAACACCAGCTAAGGAGCGACCAGAATATTGGAGAGGCTTAATTAAGGAAATAAGAGAAGTATACACAGGAAAGATTACCTATGCGTCTAATTGGGACAACTATGAAAATATATCCTGGTGGGATGCGGTAGACTATATTGGAATTGATGCATACTTCCCTCTTGTGGAAGGAGATCATCCATCTATTGCAGCTATTGAAGAAGGTTGGGAGCCCGTCAAGGAAAAACTATCTTCTTTTTCTGAACAATGGAGTAAACCCATTTTATTTACTGAATACGGATTTCAAAGTGCTAATGGAGCAGCTGGCAAGCATTGGGAACTCAATAAATCGCCTGAATATGTTAATGAGCAACTGCAAGCTGATGCCTACGAAGCTACCTATCGAGCGCTAATGCAAGAGCGTTGGTTTGCTGGTGGATTTTTATGGAAGTGGCATTTTACTTCCAGAAATGATAGATGGAAAGGAACAGAGTGGACCCCACAAAATAAGAAAGCCGAAGAAGTAATTGCTAGGTGGTACGGAAAGAAATAGTCCGTCGATGCTTTACTTTCAGACTGAAGCATTAAATTTCATATTCAACCTATTTCTTATGAAAGAGAAGCGAAATGTAGAAGATGTCATGGCCGAACTAGGTCAGAAAATCGATCATCTGGTAGCTGAAACTAAAAAAGCAGGTGCTAAAGTTTCTGAGGATATGGAGCATCAGATTCAGAAGTTGAAAATGCAGAAGGACAAACTTGAGGATGAATTGAAAAACAAGGCATCTGATTCAAGTGAAAAGTGGGGACAAGCCAGAGATCACATGAATGATGCAGCAGCTGCCATTAATAAAGCTATTGGAGCCCTGTTTAAACCA
>CAZWLS010000374.1:0-3554 GCA_964634415.1 uncultured Roseivirgaceae bacterium
CAAAGAGGCAGCTGATATTTTCAATCTCATCTTAGGAGGAAATGGGTCGGATGCTCAAAATCATGCGGTTTTGTCAAATGCAGGACTTGCCATATCAACAGTCAAACAAATCTCATATTCAGACGGTATAAGCCAAGCGAACGAAGCCCTGAAAAGTGGAAAGGCAATGCAATCATTTAAGAACTTTTTAAGCATAAACAGTTAATGGATATTTTATCAGAAATAGTATCAAATAAACGCAAAGAAGTAGCGGCGAGCAAGGAGTTGTATCCAGTAAAATTGCTTGAGAATAGCATATACTATCAGAGCAAACCCGTTTCGCTAAAGAAATATTTGCAAAGGGATGATAAATCTGGGATTATCGCAGAGATAAAACGAAAATCGCCATCTAAAGGACAAATCAATACGCATGTGTCAGTAGAGCGTACTTCGATAGGCTATATGCAAGCTGGTGCCTCTGGGCTATCGGTACTAACAGACAAGGAATATTTTGGAGGTTCCTCTGATGATTTGAAAGTGGCGAGGGCATTCAATTTCTGCCCGATACTTAGAAAGGATTTTATGATAGATGAATATCAGGTAATTGAAGCCAAGTCTATTGGGGCTGATGTGATTCTGTTGATTGCGGCTTCACTGGAAAAATCAGAAATTGAAAAGTTGGGTGGTTTGGCTCAAAGCTTAGGTATGGAAGTGCTTTTAGAGGTTCATAATGAAGAGGAGTTAGAAAGGTCAATTACAGACAAAGTGGATCTTATAGGTGTAAATAATCGAAACCTCAAAACATTTGAGACTGACGTGAAGACATCCTTTGATCTAGCCGAACTAATACCGTCTGAATTTACTAAGGTCTCGGAAAGTGGAATTTCCGATCCAGATACTATCAAACAACTCAAACAATATGGCTATGAAGGGTTTCTTATAGGAGAAACTTTTATGAAAAATGGCAGGCCCGAAAAGGCAGCCAAAGAATTTATAAAGCAATTGATATGAGAGAGCTAAAATTGAAAGTCTGCGGGATGAAGCATTCCGATAATATTCAATCGCTGATTGAGATAAAGCCAGACTTTATGGGGTTTATTTTTTATCCTAAATCGCCACGTTATGCAAGTGAGATGGATGAAGATCTAATCATGCGAATACCTATTAGCATTAGTAAAGTTGGGGTGTTTGTGAATGAGACATTAGACAATATTCTATCTATTTCAAATAAGTATGGGCTTGAGTATATCCAACTACATGGTGATGAAGATCTATCGTTTGCGAATTCCTTAAAAGAAAAAGGGTTGAAGATCATTAAAGTCTTTCGAGTGATGGATACGATTCCATTTTTTGCTAAGAACTATGAAGGCATTGCAGATTATTTCCTGTTCGATACAGTGTCTGTAAACTACGGTGGATCAGGACGTCACTTTGATTGGAACATCCTTAAGAATTACAATTTGAAAGTGCCGTTTCTTCTAAGTGGTGGTGTACAGCTAGACGATATTTCTAAAATCAAATCGATGGGGATAGAACAACTGGTAGGTGTAGACGTGAATAGCCGATTTGAATTAGAGCCAGGACTGAAAGATATGGATTTGCTTCACCAGTTAAATGCGGTACTATGAAGAAGTATGATGTAGATGAAAGGGGTTATTATGGCAAGTTTGGTGGTGCCTATATTCCTGAGATGCTCTACCCAAATGTTGAAGAGCTTCGATCTAATTATTTATCAATTATTGAATCTCAAGATTTCAAAGATGAATTTGATCATTTGCTAAGAACCTATGTGGGAAGACCTACACCTCTTTATTACGCTCAGCGACTGTCAGAAAAGTATCAGACTAAGATCTATTTAAAGAGAGAGGATCTTTGTCATACCGGAGCGCATAAAGTAAACAATACCATTGGTCAGATCTTGTTGGCAAAACGTTTGGGAAAGAATAAAATCATTGCTGAGACGGGTGCCGGTCAGCATGGCGTAGCTACTGCGACGGTTTGTGCATTAATGGGCATGGAGTGTGTGGTATACATGGGGGAAATAGACATGGGTAGGCAAAAGCCTAATGTTGAGCGCATGAAAATCCTAGGTGCCCAAGTAGTGCCAGCAACATCTGGAAGTAAAACACTTAAGGATGCCACGAATGAGGCGATGAGACACTGGATCAATAATCCTAATGACACACATTATATCATAGGATCTGTTGTAGGTCCTCATCCATATCCCGATATGGTTGCTCGATTTCAGTCAATAATTAGCGTAGAGATGCAAAAGCAGCTACAGGAAGTGGAAGGGAGAAATACGCCGGATCATGTAATCGCCTGCGTAGGAGGGGGTAGTAATGCAGCGGGAGCTTTTTATCAATTCTTGGAAGACGAATCTGTGAATTTGATTGCAGCCGAGGCAGCGGGGCTTGGAGTTCAGTCTGGAAAGTCTGCCGCCACTACAGCTTTAGGAAAGTCTGGGGTCTTGCATGGCAGCAAGACAATATTGATGCAAACGGAGGACGGCCAGGTGATAGAGCCTTACAGCATTTCAGCGGGCTTGGACTATCCGGGAATAGGGCCAATTCATGCACACTTATTCGATGCTGGCAGAGCAGAGTTTTTTGGAATTACTGATGAGGAAGCAATGATAGCAGGTGTGGATTTGAGCAAGTTGGAGGGTATCATTCCTGCGATAGAATCCTCGCATGCTTTGGCGGTTTTTAATAAACGCGCATTTAACCCTGACGAGATTGTAATAGTAAATCTCTCTGGGAGAGGAGATAAAGACTTAGAGACCTATATCAAATGGGGGAAATATTAACAATGAATAGAATAGATCAGCTGTTTTCAGAAAAAGGTGACATACTCAATGTCTACTTCACTGCTGGGTATCCAAGTTTGGACGATACGCTACGTATTGCTAAGTCATTAGAGGACGCCGGAGCGGATATACTTGAAATAGGGATGCCATTTTCAGATCCGGTTGCAGATGGGCCTACCATTCAAGAAAGCTCTCAAGATGCACTAGACAACGGAATGAGCATCGAAAAGCTCTTTGACCAGTTGGCTGATTTAAGAAAGGAGGTATCTATACCTGTTCTTTTGATGGGATACATAAATCCTGTGCTTCAATATGGTATCGACCGCTTTTGTGAATCATGCGAAAAAGTAGGAGTAGATGGAGTCATCGTCCCTGACTTACCGATGCAAGAGTATTTGGATACGTATGCTTCCACCTTTAAGGAAAAAGGGATTCATAATATTTTTCTTATTAGCCCTAATACTTCCGAACAACGAATTAGAGAGATAGATGAGCAATCCGGAGGTTTCATCTATGTCGTCTCTTCTTCAAGTATTACAGGTGCCAAATCAGGAATTCAAGATGGTCAGGTAGCTTATTACGAGCGGATTCAATCTATGAAGTTTAATACACCCAGATTGATAGGTTTTGGAATATCAGATAAAGAAACTTTTAACAATGCATGTAAATACGC
This sequence comes from uncultured Roseivirgaceae bacterium, assembly GCA_964634415.1. GTDB lineage: Bacteria > Bacteroidota > Bacteroidia > Cytophagales > Cyclobacteriaceae > Ekhidna. The sequence goes on from CAZWLS010000374.1 coordinate 3,462, forward strand.
AAATGGTGCAATCATTGGTAGCGCATTCATCCAGCAGCTAAAATCGGATGCAAGCGATGTGTCAATACGAAATTTTGTAAAGAATATAAACGG
>CAZWLS010000375.1:0-3444 GCA_964634415.1 uncultured Roseivirgaceae bacterium
CTGCATCAATCTTTCACTCAATTTATTTTTTATTCTTTGGTGTCCGATGATCGTTGAAAATTATCCTGATGGCTTGGTAAGTAAATTTTACGATCCTCAGCTTGGTATTGGATACATATTTATTTCCAATTTGATAGCAAACGGGCTTTATCTGTTGTTTTTCATTCCAGACTGGTTGAAGATAAAACTCACTATTGATAGGTCTGAATGGAATCGAATGATGAAGTACGCATGGCCAGTTCTTATTGTTGGGTTGGCGGGAGTCACAAATGAGACACTGAGTAGAGCAATCCTTAAATATAGATTGCCAGAAGGGTTTTATACAGACTATTCAAATCTGGAAATATTAGGAATATTTGGTGCTTGCTATAAACTTTCCGTTTTTATGACTCTTGCAGTTCAAGCTTTTAGGTATGCTTTTGAGCCTTTTTTCTTTGCACAGGCGAAGGAAAAAAACTCCCCCAAAGTTTTTAGCGAGGTAATGACATGGTTTGTGCTTCTTACTGCATTTAGCTGGTTAGTACTTTGTGTTTTCATGCCATATTATGCTCCGATTTTTTTAAGACAAGATGATTACCTGTTGGCTCTAGATGCGGTTCCTTGGCTATTAGGAGGAGGTTTATTTTTAGGCGTTTTTTATAACCTATCACTTTGGTATAAGTTGACGGATAAAACACTTTATGGTGCTTATATAAGTGTCATTGGTGCAATTGTAACTTTTGCTCTTAACTGGATATTAATTCCTGTTATGGGATATATGGGTAGTGCTGTTACAACTTTCATTACATATCTATTGATGGTTGTAATCTCTTATTTATGGGGTATGAAGCATTATCCAGTTCCTTATCATGTATGGAAAGTATTAGGATATATAAGTTTAGCGGGGTTTGGTATTTATGTCAATGGCGTAATACAACAATCGCTAATAAAGGCTATTCTGATCGTATTAATCTTTCTAACTTTGCCGCTTATTTTAGAAAGAAAATCACTTCAAAAACTTAGAAGCTAATTATTTAGCTATCAATACATTTCCATGAATTTGATCATTCCAATGGCAGGCAAAGGGAAACGCCTTAGACCGCATACACTTACTACTCCTAAGCCATTAATTCCAATCGCAGGAAAGCCAATCGTGCAACGGTTGGTTGAGGATATTGCTGGAGTTACTCCAGAAAAGATTGAGAAGATTGGTTTTGTAATAGGTGATTTTGATGAAGACATCAAGCGTGCGCTAACACGTATTGCAGAAGAGGTTGGGGCTGAAGCACATTTCTTTGTTCAAGATACGGCTGAAGGTACCGCTCATGCGATAGCATGCGCAAATGAAATTTTAGAGGGAAGGGTGACAGTTGCATTTTCAGATACACTTTTTAGAGCTGATTTTCAACTCAATCCAGAGGATGATGGAATTATTTGGACGAAGCAAATAGAGGATCCCAGTGCTTTTGGTGTTGTAAAAACCAATGAAGAAGGTGTAATTACCGATTTTGTAGAGAAACCAAAAGAGTTTATTTCCGACCAGGCGATAATTGGTATATACTACTTTAAGAAGGGGGAGGACCTTAGAAGTGAGATTAATTACCTGATCGAGAATAACATTAGAGGTGGAGGCGAGTTTCAACTAACAATGGCATTGGAAAATCTTAAAAATAAGGGCACTAATTTCACGATTGGCACAGTAAATGAATGGTTGGATTGTGGAAATAAGTCTATCACTGTTGAGTCCAATTCAAGGTACCTAGGATTTTTAAAAGGCGAGAGACTTATTTCTGATGATGCAACAATTAAAAATTGCGAGATAATCGAACCAGTATTTATTGATGAAGGAACAGAAATAGTGAATTCTACAATAGGACCTAATGTTTCGATTGGTAAAAATTGTAAAGTATGTAACTCTAAGCTCTCTAATACACTCATTCAGAATAACACTTCAATTATGGACGTTGAATTAACCAACTCAATGATTGGAAACTCCGTTAATTTGAATGGCCAACCAAAATCAGTGAGCTTAGGCGACTTTAGTGAATGGTAAGATTGATGAGAACACTCCTTTTTTCAGCACTTATATTATTAACGTTTCTTTCTTTTTCTCAAAGAAAGAAGAAAGATGTAGTCATCCCGCAAACTCAGGAAGACTCATTAAAGTTGGAAGGAGTTCTTGTTGAAGCAGAAAAACAATTAATCCTAGAGAATTACGCAAAGGCGCTTGAGAATTTTCATGTTGCTTTAGAAATGAACACGCAGAGTGCGGCGACCAATTTTAAAATTGCTGAAGTACTTGCTAAAAGTAATGAAGGGCAAAAGGCATTGCCTTATGGTTTGCGTGCCATTGAACTTGATCCTGCTAATAAATATTACCGATTAGGACTGGCAAGAATATATCAGTCTATCGGATTTTATATGGATGCGGCAAAAACGTATGAGGGTCTTGTAGAATTAAATCCAGCGGAAGAAAATGCGCTTTATGAGTTGGCGGAATTGTATCAGCTGACTGGGCGTAAAGACGATATGTTCAGAATTTTTGATCAGATCGAGTTGCACCACGGAGTGAAAGAAGAAATCACCCGTGAGAAGCAAAGGATTTATATGAAAGAAGGGAAGCTTGACAAAGTGATTGAAGAGTATGATAAACTTATAGATGCCTATCCTAATGAATCTTCCTATAAAACTGAACTGATAAACTTCCTTATTCAAAACAAAAAGTTGGATAGGGCCGAAACAGAAATCGCCAAGTACGAGCAAAATGAAACAGCTTCTTCTCGTGTCACCATTATGAAAAGCGAGTTGGAATGGATGAAGAGAAATTATGATGAGTCTATTAAACTCTTAGGAGAAGCTTTTAAGTCTAATTCAATAGACTTTGATTCAAAGTTTCAAATTATTTCCAACTACATCTTATTAAGTCCGAATGTTGAGACCAAGAGCAAGCTCACTGGAATTGCTGAGCAACTAGCAAATCAATTTCAAGATGAATTTAAAGCACAAGCTTTTGTTGGTGATATGCTTTATCAAGATGGAAAAAGTCAAGAGGCTGTGAATTACTACTTAAAAGCAGTTGAACTTAATGCATCAAATTATTCCGTATGGCAAAATATCCTTAATGTAGAGGCTGATTTAAATCAATACGACAGTGTAGTTGTTCATGCAGAAAGAGCACTTGAATATTTTCCTAATCAAGCATTGTTATACTATTTCGCAGGTACTGGACACCTAATAAATAAAGATTATCAGAAGGCGGTCAGAATGTTAGAACAGGGTAGAAAGTTTACTGTTGATCCAAATCTCTTGACTGTTTTCTACGGGCAACTTGGGGATGCTTACAATGGTCTTGAGGAAAATGATAAATCTTTCATGGCCTATGATAAAGCTCTTCAAAATAGCCCCAACAATGATCATGTGTTAAATAATTATAGTTATTTCCTTTCATTAGCAAATAAGGATCTA